>CAIYQH010000164.1 GCA_903928285.1 uncultured Bacteroidales bacterium | reverse complement strand
TCAGCGCCCTGCCTGCCACGCCGGGTACCATCTCCGGCAACGCAGCCCCCTGCCAGAACAGCAATGCGAGCTACAGTATCGGGTCGGTTACGGGTGCCACAACCTATAATTGGACCGTACCTGCCGGAGCAACCATCGTTTCGGGACAGACCACCACCACCATTGCCGTACTCTGGGGAACGACCTCGGGCAATGTCGCCGTCACCGCCGGGAACACCTGCGGTAACAGTCCGGCAAGCCAGCTTGCCGTTGCCCTTACAATCGCACCCTCAACCCCCGGTACCATCACCGGGCCTTCGACCGTTTGCAGTGGTACCACGGTCAACTTCAGCGTTCCTGTGGTTACGGGTGTAACCAACAACTGGACCGTTCCCTCCGATGCTGTCATTACCAGCGGACAGGGAACACCGGCCATCACGGTACAATGGGGTGTTTCGGCAGGTTTTGTGAGCGTAAATGCACAGATTGCCGCCTGTGCCAGCACTCCGAACACCCTGGCAGTAAACGTGGAAACTATCCCCACGGCCGGACAGGCCATATCGGGTCCCGATACCGTTTGCCAGGGCCATGGCGGTTACCAGTTCAGTATCCCGGTGATCAGCAATGCCTCGACCTATGTATGGACACTGCCTACCGGCGCTACGATCACCCAGGGATCGGGCACCAACTCCGTCGTGGTTGATTTCAGCAGTACGGCTGTTTCAGGCAATGTTACGGCAGCAGGAACCAACCTATGCGGAACCGGTACGGCAGGCTCAAAATTCGTGAAGGTGATGGTTTGTACCGGGCTTGACGACAACCGGCTCCATACACATATCTCGATCTTCCCCAACCCTGTTCACGGTATTCTTACCGTCTCCATCAAAGGATCGGAGAAACAGCTTCAGATGAGGATTACCGATGTAAGCGGCAAAAGCCTCCTGGATGAATCGCTCATCAACCTGCCGGCCGATTATGCCAGGCAGATCGATGTCAGCCGCTTTGCCAAAGGAATTTATATGATCAAACTCACCAGCGACTCACGGGTCTATATCGGAAAATTTGAAGTGAACTGAAATATAACCCTTAACAGGTAACTTGGTAAAATGGCTAAACGGGATTTCCCGTTTAGCCATTTTTTTTCACTTTTTTCTTGACTTTTGAAAATTGTGTATTATATTTGCAGTGTACTACTACACTAATACACGAAGAATATGATCACAATTCAAGATTTAACCTTCTGGTATTCAAAGCAAAAATGCATATTTGAAGGGATAGACCTGGAGATCGGACCCGGTCATATCCACGGACTGCTGGGTAAAAACGGGGCGGGGAAGACCACCTTGCTGAAACTGATCAGCGGACTTTCGTTTCCCAGGAAGGGAAGTGTGACCGTCGATGGCCGGATCCCTGCAAAGCGGGAACCGCACCTGTTGGCTGACATGTTCTATGTCCCGGAGGAGATCTCGCTTCCGTCGCTGACGCCTCAGAATTTCGCAGAAATCAATGGCGGGTTTTACCCGGCATATGATTCCGGACAGTTTCAAAAGTTTCTGGGAATGTTTGAAGTGGATGCCATGCAGTCGTGCGCCCGGATGTCGCACGGGCAGAAGAAAAAGACGATGATTGCCTTTGCCCTGGCAGCCAATACCCGTTATCTTTTCCTGGATGAACCTGCAGGCGGGCTCGACATTCCCTCCAAGGCAGTCCTTCGCAGCATGCTGGCCGCTTCGTTCGACGAAGCGAAAACCATCATCCTGTCGACCCATATGGTGCGCGATCTCGAAAATATGATCGACAGCGTGATCATCCTCGAAAACAGGCGGATCATCCTTAACCAGCCCATGGAGGAGATCGCCCGCAGGCTGAGGTTTGACCATGCTCCCTTTGCTCCTGTATCAGACGAGGTGATCTATTCCGCGAAGGGTGAACTGGGTGTGTCCACGATTTCACTGAATCATTCAGGCATGCAGGGAAATGTCGATCTGGAAACCCTCTTCAGCGCATGTAACCAGGTCCCCGATAAATTATCAGCCTGTTTCTATCCTTAATTTCCAAAGCCATGAATAATACTTTCAGCATAAACCGGTTCCGGCTGCTGGTCAGGCGCCAGTGGGCAGAAAACAAAAACAGGTATCTCCTGCTGTGGGGTGAAATCTCACTTGCCCTGGTATTGATATCGATCCTCAAAGGGAATGACCTGTCCCCATTTAAGCTCCTGTTATTCCTGGGGGGCGGATATGGTGTGACCATAACCCTGTTCAGCAGGTGGCAGGATTTCGGCCGTTCATCATTTTACCTGCTGCTTCCCGCCTCGCCGTTCGAAAAACTGGCATGCGGGCTGTTTTATGGCCTGGTCCTGTATGTGCCGCTTTACTGCCTGAATTACATCTTCAGCGCCTTTATCCTGACATACCTGGTTGTTCTGCCCATTCCCAACAACCTGTTGCCCTTTTCATCGGTTATCAAGGAGGGCATCACCGGGATATTCAGTACGCCAATACATAACTACCTTTTCATTTTGCTGACCTTTCTTTTTGTACAATCAGTCTTAATGATCATCATGTTAAGTTTCAGGAAGCGGCAAAAATGGATATTCCTGCTTGTCCTGGTGTTCATCCTGGTGGTTTACAACCTTGGGATGATGGAGATGATGGCTTGGTTAACCAATATACCAGCCGGTGAGTTGCAACCGCCGGGCTCACTTCCCTTCTATTACCCGAATTTTGGTTTTACCACGTCGCCGGGCGATAGGTTATCGATGGAATATTTTTCATTTAGCAGGCAGATCAGGATCGTAAACTACCTGGTATGGCTGGTCGTATTTCTCATTTTATACTTTACGGCCTGGTATAAACTCAAGGAACGTGAATTATAATATTCAGCGCAATGAATTTCAGCGACAATCAATCGATTTACCTGCAGATCACCGAATTTGTCAAGGAACAGGTGCTAATCGGCAAATGGGAGCCGGAGGAGAAGATCCCCTCGGTGCGTGACCTGGCTGCCGAACTGCAGGTCAACCCCAACACGGTAATGCGGGCCTACGATTTCCTGCAGCAGGAGGGGATTATCTATAACCGCAGGGGAATCGGCAACCATCTGGCAGCCGATGCCAGGGAGAGGATCCTTGCGGCGCGCCGTGAGACCTTCCTGAAAGCGGAAATCCCGGCATTTATCAGGAACATGCTTTTGCTGGGGATCGGATTTGATGAACTTGAGCGGTATTATAAAAGTTTTTTACAAGATCATCCTAAAGAATAATAACAGGAACGATTATGAAAAAGAGCAAGATTTCTCTCGTTGGCGCCCTCTTCCTTGCCACTGGCTGGATACTCATCATGGGCTGGATGGCTGCTTCGGCCATCAACAGCTACCGGCAGGGCAGGGATACCCGTTTTGCGATGGGCAGGCAAATCCCGGAAATCCGGAAAATGAGCTACCCGGTCCCTGTCACAGGGTTGTACATCAAGGGTGATGGGACTACAATCATCCATATGGTGGCCGGCACACAGCTGACTGTAACCACTAATGCCACGGTGTGGAGTTGCAACTGGTCGGATCAGGGAAAGGGACAATCAAGGTTATGCCTGGTGAAACTTAAAGAATCGGCTGAACCTGTCACGATCACCCTTCCGGCGATCCCTGGCCTATTCCTGGAAAATTGTACCGAAGTACATATTAAGGGAATGAACCTGAAGGAGTTCTCTCTCCAGGGAAAAAAGATCCGTTTCTTTCATACCGACAGCTGCACGATCAGTAAACTGAGTCTTGACTTTGCCGGAGAAAAGGATCAGCAGTATATCTGGATTGGAAAAGCCAACCGGTTCGATACCTTGATTGCCTCCATCGGGGGATACAACCGTATCTTTGTGGAGACAGCCGGTGAGCTCGACAATGAGTTTTCCCTGTCTCCTTCGGTACTTGTCGAAACACGGATTGGTGTGTTGCAGAAACTGCGCCAGCCATCCGCTTTGACCCGCATTAATTAACAGGAGAGCTAAAACCGTCGGATCGGCTGCTTCCCGATGGAATAAGTTTTTCCAACCGCAGGAATATCAGTCATCCTTTCCCCGAACCGGGGTCATTGAGTGCACCATCCAACCTGTTTCATAAAAAATAGACTTAAATAAGTCTAAATACAAATAACCTTTCCTATATTTGAAATGTCTATGACAAATGCAGGGGTTGACAGCTGTTGACCTGCGAAACACTATTCCAAACAGCTCTTAAGCGACCATTAATATCAGACATATGAAGGCAACGATAACCTTGTTATTATTGGTATTTACATTGAATTTCAGTTCAACCCTTTCAGCCCAGGACAGAACCTATAAAACCGGTTCGGTCTGGCAGGTGGGCTTTATTAAAGTGGGTGCAAACATGACCGTTGAATATCTTAACAACCTTAAGGAAAACTGGAAGGCCACCCATGATGAGGCGGTAAAACAGGGGTTGATCCTCTCTTACAAGATACTTCAGGGCGCCGCAGCCAACCCTGAAGACTGGGACATCATGCTGTTGACCGAATATAAGAATCTCGCAGCAATTGATGGTTCGGAGGAAAAATGGCAGGCGATCAGTAAAAAATTGATCGGCGGTGAAGAGGCGATGAAGAAGCTGAACGAAAGCCGGGTCAGCATGAGGACGATCTATGGCGGCAAATTGTTAAGCGAGATTGTCTATAAATAATGCCTGACCGATCAGGATGGGGCCGTTGCGGAAAAAATCAGGTTCGCATCGGCTCTCTTTTTTTACCTGGCCAGGAGTCTGTTTAACCTTGGCCGATAAAAATTTGATCATTCAAATATAAAATGTTTTCTTGTAAATTTACAGGGTAAAATCTTTGTGCAGTGAATGTAAGTTTCAATACCTTTGACTTTGAAAAACCCGCATTGTCCGATTGCGGGATTAGATGTTAACTTTGCAACATGACTGCCGGCCAGAACGATATTGACCTGATTGAAAAGTACCTGCTAGGGAAACTGGGCCCTGAGGAGGTGCAGATGGTTGAGGCAAGGATTGCGGAGGACCATGAGTTTGCAAGGAAATGCAGGCTCATAAAGACTTTCCCCGAGATGATGAGTGAAGCGGGAAAACTTGAATATGAGAAGAAATTTGCAATGGTTTCCAAGATTTTACCGGAGAAGAAAAAGTTTCATTTCCCAAAACCCGGTTATCTTGTCTGGACTTCCATATTCATCGTTTTTATCGGGGTTTCGGTCTTTGTCTTTACCCATCGGACCACCTCCCAACCCGATCCTGTAACCAAAGAGGAACATCCTGCTGAGACCACAGGTATCAAAGCACCTGCCACACCCGAACCTGAAAATAAAACGGTCATACCTGCTGTTGATAAAACCGTTGAATCGGCGCCGGAGGTCATCGAACTTGTTGATCCGGTCGACGGAATTGCCTTAACCAGGAAGGATGATATTTTATTCAACTGGAAACAGAAAACCGATTCCTTTACCAATTTTTATATTTATTCAGAAGTGCAGGATAAGATGGTTTTCTGGAGGGGAATCAAACCCGGGCTCAGGGAATATAAGGTCCCTATAAAATTCCTTCGCCCCGGTAAATTTTACTGGTTCGTAGGCACGAAAGATGTCAGGAGAACCTTCACCATCAGTGAATGAACCTGATCAGGATTCCTGCTGATTACAGCAAATCCAACCTTTACATTTTTTTTAAAATTCATCAAACCATTTTTTCTCGTTACGAACCTAAAAAAGGCATATTCCGCGGTGGTCGGCACGATTGCCCGCATAGACTGCCTTTTTAGGGCCACAGCCCATCACCTTGTGAAACCCGTCACGAAGGACGGCGATAGTCTGCATTGCCTGCATTGTTTGCATTGTTTGCATTGTTTGCATTGCCTGCATTGTTTGCATTAAATTTTAAATGTGAAATCTCAGTCCTTCACACATCTAACAGGGAAGGCATTGCTACGTAACGAGGAGTATGTTGAAACACTTGGACTGATCCCGTTCACGCCGTGGCTGAATATCCGGGAGTCGCCCGTTGGACTTACCGTAGAGGTCCAGAAAAGGGTGGCAGAAAGCCCGGGAGGGAGGAAGTCCCATGAGAAATTCTGATATAAAACGCCCTGGGTTTTGGCATGGAAGCTTTCAGCGGGAATGGGGTCGGAAATCGTCCAGCCTGCCAGTCCGGGCCCCAGGTAATAGCTTATAAGTTCTGCCCATTCCGCTTCGGTGGCGACGTGCCATTCCGGGGGGCATAATCCCTGTTCGCCCTCGGCAGAAGCATTGTCAGCAGGCCGGTAGGTCATCAACTCGTCCCACTGGTAAAAGCCTCCGGCTTCGGAACATTTTAAAGCGTCGTTCCCCTGGCAGTATTTCTCAGCTGTGCAGTTGTCGGTTTGAGCCACCTTGTCGGTGATATAGGCGCCGTAATTCAGATTAGCCGCCATCCAGCAGCGGTGACCCGCACCGGTCACTATTTCAAAAGTGGCATAGGTAGTCAGGTCGCGGATATCGGTCAGGATATTTTTGCAGACGAAGTTTGAGCCGTTATTGACCTTCAAAGGTTGGGTTTTGCTGACCACACAATTAAAAAAATTGGTATAGGTATAGGAGATGACATGGTCGGGTGGGCTCGCGCTGAGTGCCGAAGGGTCGAGGATACCGGCGGGCAGCTGCGTTCCGTCGATACTGTAGAAACCACCTGAGGGAAGACCTCCTCTCAATCGGAATGGTTTGGCGCCGCGGGTGGTCACCGGGTCGATGCATGATTGAAAAGAGACAACCGGGGCGGGATTGACCGATACGGATGTGTACCCTGAATAGTTTCCAGCTCCGCAATTGCTGACAGGGTTGAACCGGATGGTGGCAACACCTGAAAAACCCTGGTTGAATGAAACCACGGACGATACGGTGGTTCCGGTGATGGTACCCGCATTCGAAGGGCTGATTTCCCAGTTGAAGGAGGTTGCCAAAGGGTCGGCCCCGGTGAGCAGGAGGGGAATATTCTGTGCTCCTTCACAAACCAGACCAGGCCCGCTGACGGTCCCCGACGGCAATGGCAGCGGGATAACGGTAAGTGTCGAGGTTGCAGAACTGACACAGCTGTTGCCATCGGAAAAAGTATAGCTGATCAAATGGCCTCCTGCACCGGATGATGGGTTGAAAATTCCGGTAGCCGGTGTGACCCCCGTACCGGAATAGGCGCCTCCGGCCGGGGTTCCCCCGGTTAAGGCAAAGGGGGTTCCGGTAATACAAACCGCGGGTTGTGTGGCAAGCTGAACTGCCGGCAGCGGGTTGACTGTAAGATATTTGGTGACGGCACTCATGCAACCGTTTGGATCGGTAAAGGTAAAGGTGACGGGATGTACGCCCGTGCCGCTGGCCGGGTCAAAATAGGATGTCATGGAGTTAACCCCCGGGCCTGAATAGATGCCTCCTGCCGGGGTTCCTCCCGTCAGCGGAAATGGCGGGGTCGAAACGCACACACCGGCCTGATCCGTGAGGGCCACCACCGGCACGGGATTGACGGTAAGGGCACTGCCGGAGCTGTTGCTGCAACCGTTTCCATCGGTGAACAGGTAGTTGACCAGGTAACTTCCCGGCCCTGTTGCTGGATCAAAAATTCCGGTGGTTGAATTAACCCCAGTACCTGAATAGGTGCCTCCGGCCGGGTTCCCCCCGGTCAGCACAAAGGGGGATGCCGAAATACAGACAGTGGGTTGATTCGCAAGTTGCACCAGGGGGAGGGAATTGACATTGAGGGTCCTGGAGGCTGTGGCAGAGCAGCCTGAAAAATCGGTAAAGGTATAGGTGATCATATGTGGTCCCGCGCCGGAGGAGGGATCGAAATATCCTGTCAGGGAGTTTACCCCTGAACCGCTGTAGATTCCACCGGCAGGTGATCCGCAGGTTAAGAGGAAGGGCGGCAGGGAGATACAGGCAGCATCCTGACCGGTGAGTTGAACCACCGGCAGCGGGTTTACGGTAATTGTTCTGAACGCCTCACCGACACAGTTGCCGGAACTGGTATAGGTATAGGTGACTAGGTGGGGACCGGCCCCCGAAGCAGGGTCAAAGTAGGATGTCACGGTGTTAACCCCCGGTCCTGAATAGATCCCTCCGGTGGGAGTGCCGCCATTCAACAGGATGGGAGGGGAGGAGATACAAACCTCATCGGGAGCTGACAGCAGGACAACCGGCGCCGGGTTGACGGTAAGCGTTTTGGAAGCTGCATCGGAACAGCCGTTTGCATCGGTATAGGTATAGGTTACCAGGTGTCCGCCTGCACCTGATGCCGGATCAAAAAAGCCGGTACCTGAGCTGATGCCGGTTCCTGAATAGATGCCTCCCGCAGGGGTACCACCGGTCAAGGCAAATGGAGGATCAGAGGCGCATACGGCTGCCTGGTCCTGCAACTGGGCCGCGGGAAGCAGGTTTACCACGATATTCCCGGTGGCGGAACCGGAGCAGTTGAAGCCATCGGTATAGGAGTAGTTAACCAGGTGGGACCCCGCCCCTGAGGAGGGATCAAAATAGCTGGTTCCGGAATTGACTCCGATCCCGGAATAGATGCCTCCTGCCGGGGTTCCGGCAGTAAGCAGGAATGGTACTGCCGAGATGCATACGGGAGCCATGGGCGCCAGTTGTACGTCGGGGGCGGCATAGACGGTAAGTATCTTGGAGGAGGTGTTGGTACAGCCGTGGCTATCGGTGTAAGTATAGGTGATCATGTGTTGTCCGATCCCTGATGCCGGGTTAAAAAAACCGGTTCCCGAATTGACCCCGGGCCCTGAATAGGCGCCGCCAGCCGGCGATCCGCAGGTTAACAGGAAAGGCGGGGCGGAGACACAGGCGCCATCCTGGCCCGACATGGTGATCACCGGCAGTGCATAAACAACCAGCGCCTTGATCGCAGCATTCGTGCAGCCGTTCGCGTCGGAGTAGGTATAGATGATATTATGCGATCCGGCCCCCGAAGATGGGGTGAAAATACCGGTTCCCGAATTCACTCCAAGCCCTGAATAGACCCCTCCCATGGGTGTCCCGCCGGTGAGCGCAAAGGGTGCCGCCGAGATGCACACCGCTGGTTGGTTTGCCAGCTGAACTATAGGTAAAGGGTTTACTGTTAGTGTGGCGGGAGCCGTATTGGCGCAGAGGTTGGCATCCGTATAGGTATAGGTGATCAGGTGAACTCCCGCCCCGGAGGAGGGGGTGAAGATACCGGTTCCGGGGTTGACGCCCGGCCCTGCATAGATGCCCCCAGCGGGGGTTCCTCCCGCCAGCGGAAAGGGCGCGGCCGAGATGCATACCGATGGCTGCGCTGCCAGTTGAACCGTTGGCAGTGCATTGACCGTCAGAGTTTTGGATGTTGTTGCACTGCAGCCAAAGGCATCGGTGTAGGAATAGGTGATCAGGTGGGTCCCGGTACCCGACGAGGGATCGAAAAAACCTGTCGTTGAATTGACCCCGGGCCCGGAATAGGTACCACCTGCCGGACTGCCACCGGTTAGCGCGTAGGGAGGCAGGTTTGCACAGGTGTTTGCTGGCTGTACCAGCGTTACAACGGGCAACGGGTGAACCGTGACGGCAACAGAGGCTGTGTGGTTGCACGCGTTGTTATCGGTCACGGTAACACTGTAGGCTCCCGTCGTGCTGACCGTAACCGACTGGGTGGTTGCCCCTGTGCTCCACAGGTAGGAGCTGTATGCCGGCGTAACGCTCAATGGCTGTGACGCGCCCTGACAAAAGCCTGTAGTTCCGTTTATCACAGGGGCGACGAAGGGGTAGTTGTCAAGTTGTACCGTATCAGACAGCATACATCCGTGATCATCAACGGTAACGGAATAGGTTCCCGGGTTGCTCACCGTGATGGTCTGGGTTCCTGTTGAATAGGGTGCTCCATTAAAATACCAGGCATAACTCAAACGATTTGGCCCGGCGTCGAAGGTGACATTGGTCCCGGCACAGACTAACTGGTCGGATCCCAGGTTAAGGCTGGCAAAATCTGAAAAGTAGCCGTATGAACATCCCGATTGCCCGGCATCATAGGTATGGATGATCCCCATATGGAAAACATCTGCGGAGTTGGTCAGCATATGGGCCCCCACCGGCAGGGTGCTGGCCGGGAAGGTAATCTTTGTATAAACATAGGCAGCATTTCCCGGAACCGGCGAAAACATGGCTGCCGTCACCAGCGTTGAACTCCCGTCAAGGGTGAAAAAACCCTGGGCTCCGGCCTTGGTCAGGATGATCATCTCAAAAGTATAGGAGGTGGTCCGGGTAAATGCAACTTGCGTGGATCCTGTACAGCCAATAGCCGGCAACAGTGCTGACCCTGTTTCACAGCCGTAACCTGTTAAATGCAGCAGGTAAACTGGATGGTCGGCTTGAACCGATGTGCAGAGATTACCGGTGGTCATGTTAAAATGATAGGTCTCACCGGCACTGACAACAGCCACCGCACTCCCGTTGACAGTGACCTGGGTATTGTTGACGGTACCGGTGACAAATACCCAGTCGTTCACCGTACTGTTGGTGCTTCCGCGGACAACAATATATTCGTTTCCGATGATGGAGACCGGCACAATCTGGTCGCCGGTAAGGTCATAGCACATCTGGCCGGGATACCGGTCTGAATCGTCCTTCATCGTGATCGCCACCGGTTTGTCGGAGGTGACCACCGACCCCATCAGGTGTTCGACACCCTGCTGCCCGGTCGCCTGGGCACTGTAAACCTGCCCCTTATTCAGCGTCACGGAGAATGAAACGCCGGCCCCATGCCCAACGATAGACTTTCTTGGCACGATGGTTACGGTTGTGTTATCCTCCGTTGCAATGATGTCGAAGGTATTCCAGGCCTTTGGATTCAGGGAGGTTTCGTTGTAAAGAACATCCTGTGAAGGGATAAAAAAGTAGGTGCCAAGGGCGTTGTTGCCCTTGAGAATGAAAATCTCGGGGTTGACCGTGTTGGCCACTTCATAATAGGCGGTTATCGGGTGTTCGGAATGGATATACAACCCCAGGTTCAGCGCGGTATTTGGCGGCTTACATTCGACCTGGTCCTTAAAGGGCGTCAGATCGACCGCAACCGTGGCATTTGCTGGAATAGCTACCGTTATCGGAGGAAAATTCGCGATCGAATTGGCCGGCTCCGAAATCACGACAACGGCGCTCTGGCTGAAGGAGGTAAGTCTTAAATAGATAGGCTGGTCACCATGGGCAGAGGTAACTTCAGGGGCCGCAAACCAGAAATCGGTATTTGTTTGCCCTGACAACAGAAAAGGAACCAGAACCAGAAAGAGGGAGAAGAAGAAAACTTGCTTCAATATCAGGGATCTATTTAGCCTCTGTAAAATTACGAATAAAAGAGCAGCAACTTAATCCGGAGATGTATTTGGAACATATCGGGAAACCTGTCAGGAAACCTTTACCTGGTGCGTAAACCATTGAATATGGTTAATCGTGCCTCATGATATTTTTTCAAATATTCCAATTTCGCGTTGAAAAAGGGAGAAAACAGGAGTATCTTTGTTAAAAATGCCATGAAATTCCACGCCTTCTTCACCCGTATATTGCCATTGAATAAAATTATCCCGGGATTCCTGATCATATCCCTGTTTATCGCCGGCTGTCACAAGCAGAGCGCTACGGTTGCACCTGTATCCACCAGTATCCTCGACCTGAAGGTCCCGGCAACCTTCAGTTGGGCCACCACTGTCAATGTAACCGTCTCAATCTCTGCGAAGGACAATATGGACAATCCGCTGACAGGGGTTAGGTTTACCATGTATACCGCCAATCCCGATTCGGGAGGTGTCGCCCTGGCGTGTGGTATCACCGGCAGCGATGGCATGTGGAATACCATGACGGCATTGCCAGCCTCTATGGAGAAGGTGACAGTCTTCAATAATTTCCTGGGGCTGATCCGCCAGATGGAACTCCCGGTCACGGCAGGGGTTGTCAGTGCCCAGTTTGGCGGAACCTCCCCGGTGCCGGTGTCGGAAAAATCGGCGGAGGCTCATACAATCCTGAGCCCGGATGCTGTCAAATGGGTCTATATGAGTACCTATAACACACAGGGGGTTCCGAATAACCTGATGGCTGTAAACGACCCGGTAAGCCAGACCCTGCTGAACGACCTGAATGCCGATCTTCCCGAGTACATAAATGAAACAGCAAACCATCCCGCATGGTTTACGGCCCAGGTACCCAAGAATCTTGACATCCTGGCAACCAGCGATGTCTTTGTAACCTATATCACCGAAGGCGCCGGATGGATGAACAGCCTGGGATACTTTACCTTTAACACCAGCCAGCCGCCAGCCTCGGCATCGGCTATCGACACCATCCACATCATATTCCCCAACCTGAGCAATAATGGCAGCGGGGGAGGCCTTTACCCGGGCAACAAGGTTCATCTGGGGATTTTCCCTGCCGGGAAATCGATCGGCTGGGTCGTGGTGCCCCATGGCTGGAACGGGAAGGGAACCTATGTCGGCCCAACCAGTGATGTCTGGTACTCCATAATTTCCTTCAATACCACCGACCCGACCATGCTTAACCATATGGTTTTGCAACGGGATGTTTCACGCCAGCAGGTGCTCTTTACCTTTGAGGACCAGGGAGCCTACCAGGGTTCTGACCATGATTTCAACGACGGGGTCCTCTATCTTACCATCAACCCGATCTCCTCTGTCAATACAACCAACATGCCGCAGATAGCCACCTCTGTGGTTGACCAGGACCATGACGGGATTCCCGACAATTCAGATGATTACCCCCTCGACCCGTTAAAAGCATTCAATAACTATACCCCGTCGAAGACCGGATACGGTTCGCTGGTATTTGAAGACCTTTGGCCCGGCCGGGGCGACTACGACTTCAACGATCTGGTGATTTCCTATCGTTTCAATGAGATTACCAACGCCCAGAACAAGGTAGTTGAGATTGATGCCACCCTTATCACCGAGGCAATCGGGGCCGCCTATCACAGCGGATTTGCATTCCAGCTGCCGTTAACCCCCGATAAAATCGTGAACGTTACGGGAACCAGCCTCAAACATGGCTATATCAACCTTTCAGCCAATAAAACCGAATCCGGACAAGCCAAGGCGGTAATTGTTGCCACTGATGATGCATTTGACCAGCTTCGCGCACCCGGCCAGGGCCAGACAGGCGTCAATACGCAGCCTGGCGCCGCCTATGTGACCCCGGATACACTGAAAATCGTGATTACCCTTGCCTCGCCTGTTACCCTTACGCAGGCCGGTATCCCGCCATTCAACCCCTTTCTCATCATCAACGGAAACCGTTCGCGCGAGGTACATCTTCCTGACAAGCCACCAACCGACAAAGCCGACCTGGGATTGCTGGGAACCGATAATGATGACAGCAAGCCTGCACAGGGCCGCTATTACAAAACCTCCAACAACCTTCCATGGGTGTTGAATATCGCAGAAAAGTTCAGTTATCCCATTGAAAAGACAGCGGTCAATACCGCCTATCTCAAATTCAACTCCTGGGCTGAGAGTTCCGGCACAACCTATCCCGGGTGGTATAAAAACATTCAGGGGTACCGCCAGTCTTCCAAGATCTTTTCACATTGATCTGGCGTTATGGCAAATCTTTCCCGGTTGAGGCAGTATAAATTTTATACCACTGCTCCGGGCTCATCGTTGTTCCGATAGCGCCGGCAACGCCTTTGAGACGGTCGATATTGCGTGTGCCGGCAATTGGAATTATCCCCGCCGGGTGGTTCAGCAGCCAGGCGTAAACAACGCTGTCAATTGCGTCGAGATTCAGCTCCGCGGCCACTTCCCACAGGGCACGATTAAGAGTTTCCCCTTTTTCATCCCGGGGATTGAACATGCGGCCGCCGGCCAGTGGCGACCATGCCATCGGCCTGATCTTCTTCTTCAGGAAAAAATCGATATTCCCGTTGTCAAAATGATCAAGGCACCAGGGAGACAGTTCAACCTGGTTCGTTGCCAACGGTTCATCCAGGAAAGCATTCAGCATTTCAAACTGCAACGGAGTGAAGTTGGAAACTCCGAAATGAAGCACTTTCCCTGTTTTTTTAAGGTACGCGAATGCCTCCGCCACCACTTCGGGTTCAAAGAATGGCGCCGGACGGTGCAGCAACAGGAGATCGATGTAATCGGTGTTGAAGTTTGCCAGGGAGGTCTCAACGGATGAAACTATATGATCAAAGCTGTAATCGTAATGTTTCAGCTTCCTTTCCGGGAATTTTGCGGAGAGCAGCTTGATGCCGCACTTCGTAATGATTTCGATATTCGGGCGCAACTCCTTCTTCAACCGGAGGGTCTCGCCGAACCGTCGCTCACAGCTGTAATTCCCATAAATATCGGCATGATCAAAAGTGGTGATGCCGAGTTCAATGACCTGCTCGGTCAGCTTCAGCAACTGCTGGTCCGACAAGTTCCAGTCCATCAACCGCCAATGGCCGTGAACGATCCTGGAAATTCCGAGTTGTTCAGTAAGTTTTATTCTTTCCATGATTTGCATTGGTTGACTTTATTCAGGATCACAAAATTATTCCTATTCAGGAACATAAGGGATTTTTCATCGGATATTCATGGCAGGGTAGCGTTTTGAAACATCCTGAACCCCATTGCCAATGTTAATATCCGGGTCGATAGCGTGTTGGAAGGCTGCTTGTAGTGTGATGATGGGAAAATTACGCTGAAACTGGCTAAAACCCTGGTATCTTCCGACGAATGGAAATGGGAGGAACAGCTTTTGGTGGATATCCTTTCCTGTGCGTCTAAACCTCTATTATAAAAAACGGGATGGGGCAGATCAGGGAAACTTTATGATGTCTTTTTTACGCCAACGGCGCTCATTCCTTTAAAGCCACGTTCCAATTCAAAGGTAACCATGTCGCCCTCTTTGATCTCCTGGGTGACATTGTTGACATGAACAAAAAATTTCTCCTGGGAATCGACCTCCTTGATAAAGCCAAAACCTTTTGAATGGTTGAAAAATTCAACCCTGCCTTTGCGTATCGAGGGCACTTCGACCATCTCCCTTTTCGGAACGCCGATTTCGATGCTGCCTGCATCGATAATCCTTCTTTTGGCGGGATCGGGCGGCGTGTCGGTTATGTTGCCATACTCATCCACGTAGGCAATCATATTCCCGGTACTGTTTTGAGAGTTGGCTTTTCGTTCTGCGACTTTTTGCTGTTTATCCAACCGTTTTTTTAATCTTTTTTTCTCCTGGTCTCTTTTGTTGTAGGTCTCTTGTGAACTCGCCATTTATTGATTTTTGAAAAGGTTGGGTAATGTGTAGGAACCGAAAATAATGATCGCAGTTTTGCAAAGATATGATAATTAATTGAAATGACTGAATCAAAGGGATTCTTTGTATCACTTTTAATGATCACAGGATGTTCATCCATCGAAAAATGAATCGTAGGAACAGACCTGTTAAAACGTGAAGCAATAGTTCAAATTATTACTTTTGGCAGATTACTTTGGGATGATGAAATTTGACCACCCGGTGAAAACCGGTTTCAGGAGTATCTTCGGCAGGATCCTGGCAAAGATGAACCACCGCGGGGCGGAGGTCAGGGGATTGCCGCCGCAAGTGAAATGCTGAAATCATACGTGAACAGCAGGTTGCCTGATATTGCCTGGAATAATAAACAGGTTAAACAGGAATTGGCAAATTATTAAAATAGACGGTATGCAGAAAAAAAACGACACAAAGGGGAAGCGTAAACAGGCAATAAAAACGCCGGCCTTGGATGACCGCCAGCCATATGTGTTTCCCATTGTCTGCGTGATCCTTGCCCTGGTCGCCTTTATCCCTGTTTTTAAAGCAGGTTTTGTGAACTGGGACGACGGCGATTATGTCACCTCGGATAGCGCTGTAAAACTGCTGGGCAGTTTCAGGGAGATACTCTCGACCCCTGTGCAGGGGAACTTCCATCCGCTCACCATGCTGTCGCTGGCGCTCAATTTTGTCCTTTCGGGGCTGAATGCCACCTCGTATCATGTGGTGAACCTTTTGCTGCACCTGCTGAACGTGATCCTGGTCTTTTACTTTACCTGGCAGCTGACCAAAAAACAACGCTGGACAGCTTTCATAACGGCCTTGCTCTTTGCCATCCACCCGCTGCATGTCGAGTC
>CAIYQH010000163.1 GCA_903928285.1 uncultured Bacteroidales bacterium | reverse complement strand
TTTGAAGGACCCATGATGTCGACCAAGACGGTGAATGCCATTTCCCATTTTACCGACTGGACCGTTGGGCACGCCCATATCGGAGCTCTCGGATGGAATGGCTTCCTTACCTTCGCAGTTCTCTATTATTTGATTCCCAGGATGTTCCAGACACAGCTGTTTTCAAAGAAAATGGCCAACGCCCACTTCTGGATCGGCACCCTTGGTATTATTTTTTATGCCGTACCCCTTTACTGGGGCGCCATTACCCAGGCTTCGATGTGGAAAGAGTTCACGGCAGCCGGTATGCTGAAATACCCGAATTTCCTGGAAACAGTAACCCAGCTGCGCCCGATGTATGCTACCCGGGCCATCGGCGGGGGGTTGTATATTGTAGGGGTCATCATTGGCATTTATAACCTTATCCTTACCATTAAAGCCGGGAAATTCGTTCCCGAAGAGGCTGCCTCCGCACCTGCACTGGTGAAAGTTACAGGAAGCCGCGGATCAGGCGAAGGTCTCCACCGCTGGCTCGAACGCCGCCCTGTTCAGTTTATCCTGGTCGCCCTGGTGGCCGTCCTGATCGGCGGACTTATTGAGATCGTACCGTTGTACCTGGTAAAAACCAATATCCCCACCATCGCCAGCGTGAAACCCTATACTCCGCTTGAGTTGCAGGGGCGCGACATCTATGTGCGCGAAGGCTGTTATACCTGTCACTCCCAGCAGGTTCGCCCCTTCCGTTCCGAAACCGAACGCTACGGCGAATATGCCAAGGCCGGGGAATATGTCTATGACCACCCGTTCCAGTGGGGATCAAAACGTAACGGACCGGATCTTTCCCGGGAAGGGGTTGTCAGCGGACGACAGTATAAGCCAAACTCCTGGCATTACAACCACATGCTCAACCCGCAACGGTTAAATGAACAGTCCATCATGCCCGTTTATAAATGGCTGATTGCCGATGATCTTGATATTTCAACCACTGCCAAAAAGATCCGTGTGATGCAGTTCCTTGGCGTTCCCTATCCTGAAGGATATGATAAGATCGCCAATGATGACCTCATGAAACAGGCCCAGGGTATCGCCGATGATCTGAAAAGTCAGGGAATCCAGGTTGCCCCGACCAAGGAGATCATCGCCATGATTGCCTACCTGCAAAGGCTTGGCAAGGATGTCCATGCAGCCGGAACGCCAACCGCAAACCTTACAGGTAAATAACCCCGTCTATGGTGCGTGACATGTTTACATCGATCGGGGACCTGGAATTCTACGGCGTGATATCAATGATCATTTTCGTGGTTTTCTTTGGTTTGCTCATCCTTCATACCTATACGATCAAGAAAAAGGATGTGGAGGGTTTCAGCAACATGCCCCTCGACGATGGCTCAAAGGAATCAGATGAAATTCAAGACAGTTAAAAATATTTTCTATGGAAATGAATGGACATAAAACCGTTGAAAAAGATGAACTGACCGGTGACAGACTGCTGTCGGATCATGAATATGACAATATCAGGGAATTGGACAACAACCTGCCGAAATGGTGGGTCGGCCTTTTCATCATCACCATCATTTATGCGGTGGTATACATCTTTGTTTTTGATGTGATCAGGATTGCGCCTTACCAGCAGGAAGAGTGGACCAAAGAGATGGCAGCAGCCGGTTCGATGGGAGCCGGACAGCCGGCACCGGTTTCAGCCACCGCCCTGGTTGCCCAGACTGATAAAACCAATCTTGATGCAGGAAAAGAGATCTTCATGAAACAATGCAAGGTGTGTCACCTGGAAGGCGGACAGGGTTCGGTCGGTCCAAACCTTACCGATAATTTCTCTATCCATGGTTGTGGTTATGCCGACATCGTGAATACCATAACGGTGGGAGCTCCCGAAAAGGGAATGATCTCCTGGCGAACACAACTTACGGAAATGCAGATCAGACAGGTTGCAAGTTATATCATGACGCTGAAAGGCACCAATCCTCCAAACCCGAAAGCACCGCAGGGCGAGCCCTGCAAGTGATATGCAAAATCAGGAGGATTCTTCAGGCAGCTTTCGCGACAGGCTATACACCATCGATGAAAGCGGCAAACGGCTTTGGGTTTTTGCGAAGAAACCAAAAGGGCCACTGACAACTGCA
>CAIYQH010000162.1 GCA_903928285.1 uncultured Bacteroidales bacterium | reverse complement strand
GTGTTGATAACTTATTGGGAGGTATTCAACCACAGGCCTATTACTAAAAGGAACCAATCCTGATGCTGAAAACCAGATTGAACAAAGAGAAAACCTGGTAAGAAAATATATCATCAGGTCTGGAATCCGCCTTGCAAAAAAAAAACAAATGGCAACGATTAACAGACTTTCGGATCGACAGATTGCCTGCAATAAAGAGGTTAAAACGGCGAACACTCCAGCCTTGAATCATAGGCACCCTTGCCGCGGGGAGAAGAATGGCTGCCCCCGCCGAAAAGGCTGACATTGCCGAAATCCAGCACGAGGCTTACCTCGTGCGCCCCGCCGGTCCCCTGCAGGGCGCCGGTAAGCTGCATGTCGTAGCTGTAGGTAAATTTGATGCTCATGTTCTCTGCAAAGACATACCGGTAGCCGGCCATCAGGGCCATGGCGCCGTTTGAATAGGTGCCGAAGGCCCCCTTATACCACAAACCCACATAGACTCCGAATTTTGTGAGGTTCATCCCAGCCTGGAAGGAGTTCAGGTTTCCCTGGTTCTGGTAGATTACCCCGGGGTTGATCTTCAGGGCATCCTCCTCCATCACATTGAAACCTGAGGTACTGCCCACCGCGAAGATCATATCGGCGTGGGCAACCCATTTGCGGGGCAGGGGCGATTTGGCGGTTTGCAGGAACGACTGGTCGGGTTCAAAGAGGTGATCAACGGCAAGTCCGACCGTCCCGGAGAGGCTTCCCGGTTCATTGGAGAACTGCACAATGCCACCTGTGCCGAAATCGGGCAGGTTCAGCACATTCCTGTCGGGCTGAACAAAGCCGGTCGGGTAGATGTTGCCATATTTTTCGCTCAGGGCATCTGAAAATACAAAGTCATCCCAACGAATGCTTTTCTGCATCCAGGAGGCCCGTATCCCCAATTGACCTACCGCCATCGCCGAGAAATGGATCCTTACCGCCATCGAAAGTCCCACGTTCAGGTTCCTGATAAAACCCAGCCCATCATTGTCGGTGTTGATCGAAAGGCCCAGTCCGCCTGCCCCCGGCAGGTTCCGGTCGCCGACATCGGCGCTGAAATGGTAGGCCTTGAAATCGTACGGCAGGGTCGGCCACTGGTCGCGGAAGGAGAACCGGGCGTGCAAACCGGTATATAACCCGGTATAGGCCGGGTTATAATAGAGCGGCGAATTCAGGAACTGGGTGTAGTTTGCATCCTGCCCAAAGAGCCCCGATGCAACTACAGAAAATATTAAGACGAAGATCAATATTATTCTTTTCATAACCGTACAATGTTATTTACCTGATTAATGTAACGGTTCCCATGGTGGTACCAGTTCCTTTTCCGTTATTCGATCCTTCCCATACCTTTCCATTCCGGAAGGTGGCGCTGATCTTCCACATGTAGACATCCTGCGGCAGCAGTTCGCCATTGAAAGTACCATCCCATCCTTCGACAGGACTACCCTTGCAATTGGTCGATACCCCATCCGCACAATCAAGTTTGCTGGTCTCAAAGACCATATGTCCCCACTTGTCGAAGATCATCAGGTGATAATCCTTCAGGTTCAGCCCCTTCGGCAGAAATTCCCTGATCTCCAGTGCATTCCCTGTCGATATCAGGCTGGTAGGCGCAAAGGCGTTCGGTACAAAAAGGTTGTCATAGAAGAATTCATAATCCAGGTAGGTCGTATCATAGCACAGACCGGTATTCCAGGTTACCAGTTCGATCCGGTAAACCGTGTTATCGGTCGTATAGGTGGCGGTAGGATTCACCTCTGTAGAGGTCTTCCCGTTCCCGAAGGTCCATTTGAAGGCCTTGGCATCAGCCGACGACTGGTTATTCAGCTTGATCATCCCGATCCTGCCATCAAAATTTTCGGTGATGGTAAAGGCTGCCAGGGGCGATGGCTGAATCTTGACAGACTTGTACACCGTATCGGTGCAGCCAAAGTTGTCCTTCACCTTCAGATAAATCTGGTAGGTACCAACGGAATCGATCCGATAGGTTACATTTTTCGTAAACAGGGTATCATACGGTGTCATTGGATTACCCATCACCCACCACCAGTTTGCCAGCGTGGTGTCGCCCTTGATCGTTTTATCCTGGAAACTGATATCGTAACGGGCACAGGGGGTTGAGGTTGTAAAGGTTGCTTTCGGCAATGTATGAACAACAGCCACCCTTGTCACCGTATCGGAACAACCGTAGTTGTTGCGCGACACTAACTTTACCTTGTGCTTGCCCGGCAACAGGAAGTAGTGTTCAGGGTTCAACAGCGAAGTGGTGTCGTTTACGCCGGAAGCAAGATCGCCAAAGTTCCAGCGGGTCGATGAAATATGGATAGCACCGCTGTCGGAAAGGTTGATAAACCGCGAGGTATCACCGGCACAAACAGCCGCTACGCTAAAATCGGAAAGCGGGCCCGGTCTGACAACCACCTGTAACCTTGAGGTATCTCTTACCACCGATCCGTTGCTCTGGGCTGTTACAACCAGCGAAACCGTATAGGTCCCTGCCGTCGGGTAGGTGTGATAAAGCCCGTTGCAGTGTTTTGTATAGGCGGTATCCCTGGTATCGCCGAAAAACCAATGCCATGATTTGATGAGATTCACGGGATGGGAGCTGTCGGCGAAGTACATCCTGGTACGCTGGCACAGCAACGTATCGCGATTGATAACGGATGCCGAGATGCAGGCTACATTCACCAGCGAGGAGTCGGTTTGCTGGCATCCATGGTGGTTATAGGCCGTCACGGATACATGGAATATGCCAAACCCAGGATAGCGATGGTGAATCACGACTGGGATGCCAGGGACAAAGGTGGTATCGGAACCATCACCGAATTTCCAGACAAGGCTGTCGAGTGCCGCGCCATTCCCCACCGAATGGTTGGTAAAGGTGATCAGGCTGTCGCAATGAGCCCCCTGGTTGTTGGTATAGGATACAATCGGCAACGGATGTACCACGACCTCTTTGTATATACTGTCGGAACAGTTGTCGGCATTGTATGCCTTCAGTTTCACGATGTAGGAACCTGCATTGGCATAGGTATGAACAGGGTCATACAGCATAGAGTTATTGTTGATGCCCGAAGATGCCTCGCCGAAGTTCCAGTGCAGGTCATGCAGGGTATCGCCCGTGGCCAGGTTGACCGGTTGAAAATGGGTCGGATTTCCCAGGCAGCTCGAGTCGGAATGGAAAGTGAAGGAGAATCCGGGCCTTACAAACACCGTCGAATCGATGGTATCATAGCAGCCGTTCTGGTCGTGGACAATCAGCGTGACGGGATAGGTTGCATTGGTCGGGGTATAGGTATAGGAGGGATTGGGATCGGTCGAGAACACGGTTGGCGTCAGGATCCATTTCCAGCTGTTGACCGGCGACCCGGAAGGGGTTGAATGATCGGTAAAGGTGACCTTCCCAGCCGGGCAGTTCGGGCTGAAATAGCTGAATGCCGCCGTCGGGCGCTGCAGGATCGTCAGGGGTATGGTGACCGAATCGGTACAACCTGCAGTATTCGTGACAACTAATTTGACATTATAGGTTCCCGCGCTGGCATATATGTGCGTTGGATCCTGGGCTGATGCGCCTGACCCGTCGCCGAAGGTCCAGGTCCAGCCTGAAATCCCGCCGGCAGGGGTGGTCGATTGATCGGTAAAATGGGTAACGCCACCAACACAGTGATCCGCAGAGATAAACATCGCCGTTGGGATGACCTTCACCACTACCTGTTGTGTGACGGAGTGCTGGCAGCCAAAGCTGGTATGCACCGTCAGCAAAACAGTATAGGTACCGGAAGCGGCATAGAAATGGTCGGGATTCTGGGTCGTGCCCGGAGTCGAACCATCGCCAAAATCCCATAGCCAGTTGGTGATGGTACCGGAAGTGGTGGTTGACGCATCGCTGAAATGGGTCAGGGTGCCTTTGCAAACGGTGTCGGCTGTAAAGGCTGCCACCGGGTTGGCACTGATGGTGAGCGGCTTGCTGATGGAATCGGTGCACAGGTATCCGTTTTTAACGGTCAGGTGAACCGTGTAGGGTCCTGAATTCTGGAAAGAATGGACAGGGTTTTGCAGGGTCGACTGGTTGTTCACGCCCGAGCCAGGGTCGCCAAAATCCCAGCTCCAGGAGTTGATGACGCCGCTGCCGTTGGTCTGCGACAGGTCGGTAAACTGGACAGGCGCCATCTGGCAGTTCGCTGCCGAGAAGGAGAAGTTGGCCATCGGCTTGTTATACACCGTCACCGTGTTCGACACGGTTGATGAACAGCTATCGGAGGTTTTCACCGTCAGCATCGCATTGTACACGCCACCGGTTGCATAGGTATGATGCACAGGCGACATCCCCGGGAAATGGATCAGCGTGTCGTGGCCATCGCCGAAAACCCAGTGCCACTGCAGAATGTAACCGTGCGTAGTGGTACTCTGGTCAAGGAACGAAACGGACGACCCGGTGCAGTTTATGGTACTGTTGGAAAAAAGAGCCAGGGGAGCCGGATTGACATGGACAAGGTGGGAAACCGAACCAACGCAATAGCCGGAGTTCATCACCGTAAGTGTCACGGTGAAGGGGCCAGGCGCTGTATAGAGATG
>CAIYQH010000161.1 GCA_903928285.1 uncultured Bacteroidales bacterium | reverse complement strand
GTTCTGACTGTGGCTGAAGTTGAGGTTCAGATAGTATTTGTTCGCAAAACTGGTTGCATAGTTGATACTCGACTGGAAAGTGTTTGAAAGATAGGTCTGTGCACTGGTGGTGATGGTGTTTTTATTATAGGAGTTGCTGACAATATTCACATTTGCTGAAAAAGTACTGTGAGGCCTGGCCTTTGGATCCTGGGTATGAACCCACCTTACCTGGAAGTCTTTGGATTCGGAATATCCCGGAGTATTTGGCTCCCCGATCAGATTCACGGCATAGGTGAAATTAAAGGCACCATCGAAGTGATAACGGTCGCTGTAACGGAACAAAGGTTTGATCGCCCAGCTGCCCCGGGTGTAAATGTCGGTATGAATCGTTAAATCCATATAGGGGCTGATGCCAAAGTAATAGCCGAAATTTTCAAAATAAAAGCCACGGTTGGCCGATTCGTTATAGGTGCCGATAATGATTCCCGACCGTTGCCCGCTCCGGTTTGGGAAGAAGCCAAAGGGGATGACCAGCGGGGTTGCCACCCCGGCAATATCCATGTAGGCCGGTCCGGTGATCACCCGTTTCCCCGGAATCACCTTGCCCTTGTTGAATCTGAAGGCAAAGTGGGGATTCTCCTCGAGATCACAGGTTGTGAACGACCCTGATTTCATGTAGGTGATGTTGTTCTCCATCTTCTTGACCACAGTTCCATGCAGGTATCCTTCATCCTGCTTGGTAAATACTGTATTGATAAATCCTCTTTTGGTGGTATAATTGTAATTGATGACCTTTGATTTGAAGGTTTGTCCTCCCTCCTTGAATTCAGGATTCCCGACCAGCTTCCCCAGGGTATCCTTGACACCGGTGGCATAGACCAGGTTTTTCGGAAAATCGATCTCCACATAGGCCGACTTCAGGCTGATATCCTTATATACGATATTGGCACCCGAATACAGATACACCTTCTGACCCTTGATTTCAAATCGGATGGAATCCACTGCCGAGTAATCAACCTTGGCGTCAAGCCTGTTTTTTTTCTTCGCTTTTTTTGGTTGCGGATGGGCATGGACCGTATCAGCAGTGGCTGTGTCGCTGTGAACCGAATCGACATGGATGGAATCTTTCCCTGGTTGCTCAATCTGACCCTGAGGCACAACAACCCTGTCTCTGATCCGCTGCCTTGTGGTATCCTGTGCAACCGCATCAGTGTACTTCAGGAAGAAAAGAATCAGAAAAAGTATTAGGAGGAAAGACCTTGTTAATATTTTCGTTAACAACTTCTTTTCTGAATTCTGAGGTTAATGTTCTATCTTTGTTTTGTATAAAAATTCAGAATAAAAAGGCGTTGAAGACCGTTATTCTTCGGGTTCCAAAACTACTCAAAATTATCGAGACTACTGTTTTTTTAAGATACTTTAACAATCCGGTGTCATGGATGGTTCGATTGTCGTGGCTTCTGCCAATGCTGGCTGTTATTGTCATACCGGTTAACTTGAGAGCCCAGCAACACCAAACCATACAAACTATTGTCATTGATGCGGGTCATGGCGGGCATGATCCCGGAGCCATCGGTTTGGAGGCGAAGGAGAAAAACATCAACCTGGCCATTGCCTTAAAGCTTGGAAGTCTGATCAAACGGTCAATGAAGGATATCCGGGTGATCTATACACGCGATCAGGACAACTTTGTCGAGTTGTACCGCAGGGCTGAAATTGCCAATAAAAACAAGGCAGACCTGTTTATCTGCATCCACTGCAATGCAAATCCAAACCATGCGCTCAAAGGCGCTGAAACCTATGTGATGGGGCTTCACAAATCGCAGGCAAACCTCAATATTGCCAAGCAGGAAAATGCCTCCATCCTCCTGGAATCAAACTACCGGTCGACCTACAATGGCTTCGACCCCAATGCCGATGAATCCTATATTATCTTTTCATTATACCAGAATTCAAACCTTGACCAGAGCACCGATCTGGCAGCCGCGATCCAGGAACAGCTGTTGAAACACGAGGGAAATGCCATTCACGGGGTGCGGCAGGCAGGATTTATGGTGCTTTATAAAACCACCATGCCCAGTGTTCTCATTGAAACGGGCTACCTGAGCAATCCCGAAGAGGAAAAATTCCTGATGTCAGGTGCCGGCCAGGATCATATCGTATCGGCGATTTTCAGGGCATTCAGGAGTTTTTTGGAAAGCCATAGCAAACCTGACATTAAGAAGGGTAAGTCCGATTCCTCGGCGCTCGGTGAAGAGGCTGCCATTCAAAAAAGAGTTCAGGATACCCTGCTTCAGGCAAAGGAGCCGAAACAGAACAGTAACCTTCCGGTAAAACCGGCGTCTGTTAGCGGATTATCCTACAGGATCCAGATTGCTGCTTCGGCAGAACCGTTGGCAGCCGGCGATGCGCGGCTGTCAAATTTTGAAAACGTGACGATGTACAGGCATAACGGCATGAACAAGTATACAGTGGGTGATGTTGCCACGCTGAAGGAAGCCGAAAAACTGCTGGAAGTGGCCAGACACAAGGGAATGAACGATGCTTTCATCGTCATTTTCAGGAATGGCGTGCGTATTCCGCAAAGCGAGTCGAACCGGTTGCTGGGGAAGTAACGGTTTTTATTTATAATTTTGCATAAAATCATTGTTGTGAAAATCAGGAAAGAGATAAAGGTAGGATTTGTTTTTGTAATGGCGACAACCATCCTCATCTGGGGATTGATGTATCTGAAGGGGCTTGAACTGTTAAAACCCAGCAGAACCTTTTATGCCATTTACGATCAGGTTAACGGGCTGGTTGCGGCGAATCCTGTTTCAATCAAAGGATTGAAGGTTGGTCAGGTGAAAAAACTCTATTTCGACACAAAAAATCCCAGGAATATTATTGTCGAACTCTATATCCTGGGCGATTACCCGATTGCCAAAAACTCAAGTGCCCGTATCTTCAGTTCGAGCCTGCTGGGTTCTCCGGAGGTGGAGATCATCCCCGGGAATTCACCGGTGATGGCAAAAAGCGGCGACACACTGATGTCGCTGACGGAAGCAACCCTTGGCCAGGAGGTAAACAAACAACTCCTCCCCCTGAAAACCAAGGCTGAAAACCTGATCAGCTCCATCGATACCGTAGCAACGATCATCCAGCAGGTATTGAATAAGAATACCCGCGATAACCTAGTGATAGCCGTGGAACATGTGAAGCAAACGCTTTCCAATATTGCCCATACCACCCAAAGCCTCGATACCCTGATGAGCTCCCGGCGGAACAATCTCAGCACAATTATTATGAATGTGGAGTCGATCAGCAGTAACCTGGAGAAAAACAACGGAAAGATCACCAACATCCTCAATAACTTTTCCAATCTCAGCGATTCACTGGCAAAGGCGAGGATCCCTTACACCATTGCCCAGGTCAGCAGGGCGGTTGGCGACCTGGACCTGACACTGCAAAAAATCAACAAGGGCGAAGGATCAGTCGGCCAGCTGATCAACAATGAGCAACTCTACAAGGAGGTTGAAAAGGCAGCCCGCGATCTGAACCTTCTGCTGGAAGATATCAAGGCAAATCCCTCAAGGTATGTAAAGGTCTCGGTATTTTAACTCCTTATTTTACCAGATAAAAATGTCGGACTTCTTCAAGGGGCGGCGTTTTTCTTCCCACTTGAAATTTTTCAGTTTTCGTTCATTGGCCGGTAGTTCCTTCTCAGGAATAAGATGATGGTCGGGCTTCTGGATATAGGTGATGCTTTTAAACTGTTTTTTGTCGATGAAGATCAGCATATCGCTTGCAACCGCGACATTGATCCCGATGAGACTTTTATCCTCCTCGCGCACGTAGTAGATCGTTTGCGAGTTCCCGAAAACATTGACTTTGTAAAGCTCGCCGTTGTAAAACTTGGCAAGTACATTCCTTCCTTTCACCTGGTTGAAACTGTTGGAATCGTCTTTTGCGATGATAAAGGAGGAGCCGAACATTTTCAGCGAGTCGGGTTCCCCGTTGCGCATGAGCAGGCTGATCGAGTCGGCCGAGAGCTGGTTCTGGTCTGACCAGAGTATCGGATCGTGGTACATGGTCATCGTTGAATCGTGGCTGAACCAGGTAAGCGAATCGCACATCCCCTGCATATCGTGCCTGAAGAATTTTGCCTTGTGAAAACAGAATATCTTCCTGATATGCTGGCTCGTATCAAAAGTAGCATGAATCGTATCGGAATGGAGGAACAGCGAATCTTTCTTATCCACCATGATGGCCTGTGCACTGTCGACCATGTAGGCGAATCCCTTTTTTTGCCTGATTTCCCCGTAATTTCCAAGTAGCAGGATGTTCTGCCTGGTATCGATCAGTTGGGCTTTGCGGAAAACCTGGCCAAACCCGGTTTTCCTTTCATAATAGATGCTGTCGCCTGTAAGAAAGGTGGTTTCATGGTATATCTTGGCACGGTTACGGAAACGGGCTACATCGAGCCGGGTGTTATACCATCCGTTTTCACAATAGATTGAATCGACCTTGTCTTTGCTGATGATGTGGGATGGGCCGAAAAAGAAGGCGGTTGCCGTCATGGTATTATACATGAGGGTGTCGGAATACATGTTGTATTCGGGATTGATCACCAGCACCTTTTCCTTGAAGAAAAACTCCTTTTTACCGGTGTAGTAATAACCATGGCGGCTTACCAGGATGTTTTTGTCGTTGACGATCTTCCCCCAATAGTCATACTGCGCGATTTTGGTGTTCCGGTCATAGACCATGGTATCTGTGGTAAGGATGGTCTGGTTGTCGATCAGCCTGACATTGCTGTTGGCATGGGCAATTTTGGTATTGCCGTCGTATTTCAGCGAATCGCTGTAAAGGTTAAGCGTGTCACTCAGTTTTACATGCACATTTCCGTAGGCGATCATCTTGTTTTCGGCCTCATTCACATAGGCGCTGTCGCAATATAAAAAGGCGCTGTCGTGGTTCATCACCACCTCGCCTAAGATTCTGGGGCCATCTTTGTAAATATCCTTGTTGAATTGCCACAGTTTACCCGAATACTGAATTTTGGTCTTTTCCTTCTCCTGTGCAAAGGTGGCAAGGTGAAGAATCAGGGGAACAAGAAATAAATACCTGAGGATTCGCTTCATGGAACTGAAATATCAGGGCAAAGATACTAAAGTCAATGTTACCAAAAGTAATGAACATTTCATTTGCGATGTCCGTAAAATGGCTAATTTTGAAGACTAATAGAAACTATCACTGCTTACACAATGAAAGAAATCTTCGACCCCAGGCGCAACCATGCTGAAACTGAACAGAAAATAGGTTACATCCCGCGAAAAAAGGCCACCCAGGCCGACTATGACCGTATCGGATTCATGTCGGGACTGGAGGTTCACCAACAACTTAAAACCAAGGAAAAGCTTTTTTGTCATTGTCCTGCCGGGATTTTCCAGAAGGCCGATGACTTTGATGCAGAATTGGTCCGCCACATGCGGCCAACCCTGAGTGAACTTGGCGAATACGACGGAACGGCCCTTATGGAGTTCCGCACCAGGAAACACATTGTTTACCGGATTAAAAATGAAACCGCCTGTACCTATGATGTTGATGACACCCCCCCATTCCCATTGAACCGGGAGGCTCTTTCGCATGCCATCGATATTTCACTGCTGTCAAAACTCAAGATCGTCGGCGAAGTCCATATAACCCGTAAACAATATCTCGACGGCTCCATCCCGACAGGGTTCCAGCGTACGGCCATTATCGGCATCGACGGTGAGATCCAGCTGAAACATAAGAAAATCAGGTTGATTCAGCTCAGCCTGGAGGAGGATTCCTGCCGCGAAGTTTCCGATATCGGCCATGTTCGCGTGTACCGTACCGACCGGCTTGGCATGCCCCTGATTGAAACAGTTACCTATCCTGAATTTAAGAACCCCAACGAGGTCAAAGAGGGCGCCGATTATATCCGTTTTCTGAATCGCAGCACCGGGAAGGTTAGGAATGGCATCGGTTCGACCCGCGCCGATGTAAATGTCAGCTGCAAAGGCGGGACGAGGGTGGAGATCAAGGGTGTTGCCCACACAGGTTGGATGCCCGAACTGACGCACATTGAATGTTTCCGGCAATGGGCCCTGCTGGCGGTAAAGGATATGCTCCTGAAAACCGTGAAAAACCCTGCCGACTGGAAAATCTCCTCCCGGGAGGTCAAAGCCAAGGATTTCAAACTGGAAAACCTCGGCGTTCCGAAGAATTCCATGGCAAAGGTTTATATTGTCAACCTTCCCCAATTCAGGGGGGTACTGTCGCATTTCACCCAGCCGGGAAGGATGTTTGCCGATGACCTTTCCGACCGGCTCAAGGTCATTGCCTGTATTGAAAAGCCCAACATGGTTCATTCCGAAATGTTTGAGGATGCCGTTGGAGAAAAAGCATGGATTAAGGTCCGCTCCCTGCTGGGGAGTAAGGAGGGCGATGCCCAGATCATTTTCTGGGGACCCGATGACGATATCAAAACCGGGCTTGAAACCATCGAAGAACGATGCAGGATGGCCTTCCTCGGGGTTCCCAACGAAACCAGGAAGTCGTTTGAAGATGGAACTACCATTTTCGAGCGGGTACTCCCGGGCGCTGACCGCATGTACCCTGATACCGATTCCGCTCCCATTCCTTTGGAAGACAGTGATATTGATATAGCCAGGCAACGGCTTCCTGTCCTTGTCTCCGAACGAATCCAGCAACTGAATGAGTGGAATGTCCCCGAAGGAACCTTTACCTATATCTTTAAAAACAACCTGATCCCCCTCATCGAAAGGATCCAGAACGAACTAAAGGTACCTGCACGGTTTACCGCTGGACTGCTGGCGCATTCGCTGAAGCATATCCAGGGCCAGTACCCTGAACTTCCCGATTTCACCTACGAAAAGGTCTATGATCTGCTGAATTACCTTACCGGCAGGAAGATGGACCTTGGTATTGCAAGGAAAATGCTGCTGCATCAATACCAGCATCCGAAGATGGATTTCGATTCCATCCTGGTTACCCTGAATTTCAGGGAACTTTCCCAGGAGGAGATCCTCGGCAAGATCCCGTTCCTGGTTAAAAAATACCAGGAAATCAGGACTTCGCCCGACGATACTGCCGGTGTACGGTGGGTCATGGGAAATCTCAGCCGGCTTGCGCTTGGCAACATCTCCCTGAGCGACCTGAACAGTCAGATTGTCTTTAAATAAGAATCATCCAAACTTTCAATTTTTCTATTTCACATTTCACATTTCGCATTTCACTTTTTCACTAATTCACTTATGGCCGAAGATATTTTCCAGGGATACAAGGGACGCGCACTCGAAGTACTACAAAAGTTTAATGCCCGCGTTTGGGCAAAAGTCAGGATTGACAGTCACAGAGGCATTTTTGAAGGCACTATTCTGCCCCGTGCCGAAAACACCGATGATAAGCATATCGTCATGAAATTTTTCACAGGCTACAATATCGGAGTGGATATCGACGGTATCTCCGATATCGTGGAACTGGGCTACAAAAAGGCAGTCTATAAAATTCCTGAAAAGGAGTTTCCCTATTCAAAGGATCTTCCCAATGTCAAATTGCTGGGTACGGGAGGCACCATTGCATCGCGGCTCGATTACCGCACCGGTGCCGTGATCCCTGCCTTTTCGCCGGGTGAATTGTACGGGGCGGTTCCTGAATTGGCCGATATCTGCAACCTGACCACTGAAAAGCTCTTCGCAGTTTTCAGTGAAAATATGGGACCCGAACAATATAAGAAACTGGCCATTGCCATCGGGAATGAAATTGAAAAAGGAATAGACGGGATCATCATCGGTCATGGTACCGATACGTTGCATTATACTTCGGCTGCCCTGACCTTTATGGTTCAGAATTCGCCTGTCCCCATCGTCCTCGTGGGTTCACAGCGTTCGTCCGACCGTCCCAGCTCAGATGCTGCATTAAACCTGATGCATGCCGCTACAGCCGCCGCGCATGGCGATATTGCCGAGGTGATGGTTTGCATGTTCGGCCCAACCTCCGATGAATATGGCTTCCTGCACAAGGGCACGCGCGTGAGAAAAATGCATTCTTCCTACCGCTCCACCTTCCGCACCATCGGCGATACGCCTTTGGCCACCGTGACCCGCCAGGGAGTGGTTCCTATCAAGCAGGACTACCACCGCAGGCGCAGCGACCGTAATGTGACCATCATGCCCTATTACGAGGAAAAGGTAACCATGCTCTACTATTATACCAACATGCAACCCGATGTGATCGATGCCCTGGTCGACGCAGGTTATAAGGGGATTATCATCATCGGCACCGGGCTCGGACACGTCAATAAGCCGATCTATCCGGCCATTGAAAGGGCTGTTGCCAAAGGTGTGGCTGTATACATGACAGTGCAGACCCTCTGGGGATATGTTCACATGTTTGTGTATGATACAGGGCGTGACCTGATGGCCAAAGGAATCATCCCTGCCGAAAATATGCTGCCCGAAACGGCCTTTATCAAACTGAGCTGGGCCCTTGGGCAAACCAGCGACCTTGCCAGGGTCAAAGAGATCATGCTGACCCCGATCAACGACGAGATCACCAAGCGGGAACCCTATAATGGTTACCTCATCTACCAGGGCGGGGTGCCCGAGGTGGAGGAGTTTATCAGGAAGTTTCATAAGTAGGCGATAGGCAACAGGCAGTAAGGAATAGGCAGTAATAACCTTAAGGTTAAATTGGGTTGTTAGGGTGAAATAAAGGGAGTTATTAATTTAAATATGTGTACGCAGATGAAAAAAATGGTCATGAGAATGTTAATGGGCTCTTTACTGTTTGTACTGGCCTTCAGCGCCGTGTCACAGAAAACCTACGTCTATGATTCGGTTAAGGGCGATCCCCTCAAAGCCCGGATCTACACCCTGGCAAACGGGTTGAAGGTTTACCTTACGGTTTATAAGGATGCACCGCGCATCCAGACAGCGATTGCCATAAAAACCGGGAGCAAAAACGATCCCGCCGACAATACAGGTCTGTCGCATTACCTCGAACACATGATGTTCAAGGGGACCGACGAATTCGGAACCAAAGACTTCACCAGTGAAAAGGTGTTGCTCGACCAGATCGAAGCCAAATTTGAGGTCTACAGGAAAACGACCGATACCGTGAAGCGGAAAAAGATTTATCATCAGATCGACAGCTTGTCGGGTGCCGCTTCAAAATTTGCCATCGCCAACGAATATGACAAACTGCTTGCCGGGATCGGGGCAAAGGGGACCAATGCCTTTACCTCATTCGAGGAGACGGTTTATGTGAACGACGTTCCGTCGAACAAGGTGCATCAATGGTTGCAGATCGAACATGAACGCTTCAAGGATCCCATCTTCCGCCTGTTCCATACCGAGCTGGAAACGGTTTATGAGGAGAAGAACATCGGCCTCGATAACGACGATAACAAGGTCTTTGAAGAGCTCTTCTCGGGCTTGTTCCAGAAAAATACCTATGGTACGCAAACCACCATCGGCACCGTGGAACATCTGAAAAATCCGTCGCTGACCTCCCTGAAGAACTATTATGCTGCACGCTATGTTCCCAACAATATGGCCATCGTTCTTTCAGGCGATTTTAATCCCGGTGAGGTGATCCGGATGGTTGATGAAACCTTCGGACAGCTGGTTTCAAAACCGGTTACCGCCTATGTTCCCGCTGTTGAAGAGGCTATTGTAAAACCAGTTATAAAAGAGGTTGCCGGCCCCGATGCCGAATCGGTCACCATCGGTTACCGGCTCGGAGGCGCTGCCACAAAAGATGCCGATTTGCTTACCATCTGCAATAAGGTCTTAAGTAACAATAAGGCAGGTTTGATGGACCTGAACCTGAACCAGGCACAAAAAGTGCTGGAAGCCAATGCATTTTCCTATGTGCTGAAGGATTATTCGGTAAATATATTTTCAGGGAAGGCTAAACAAGGTCAATCGCTTGAGGATGTACAGGACCTTATCATGGGCCAGATTGACCTTGTGAAAAAGGGTGAATTTCCTGATTGGCTGATTCCTGCCATCATCAATGATATGAAACTGGAAGAGATCAGGAAGTTTGAAACAAACAACGGCCGCGTCATGGACATGGTGGATGAGTTTGTTAAAGAGCTTCCCCACGCAGAGCTGGTTCAGAATATTGACAGGCTTTCCAAAATTACCAAAGCCGATGTGGTTGATTTTGCCCTCAAAAACTATGGAACCAACTATGCAATCGTTTTCAAACGTACCGGACAGGCAAAAGAGACCAAAAAAGTCGTGAAGCCGCAGATTACGCCGGTAACCCTGAACCGCGACGATGAGTCGGCATTCCTCAAAACCAT
>CAIYQH010000160.1 GCA_903928285.1 uncultured Bacteroidales bacterium | reverse complement strand
TGGTCCTGACCAATGCCGACATTCAGCCCGGGATTGTGCACCGTACCGCGCTGCCTCAGGATGATGTTGCCTGATCTGGCAAACTGACCACCATAAATTTTAACGCCTAAACGTTTACTGTGTGATTCACGGCCGTTGCTTGAACTACCCGCCCCTTTCTTGTGTGCCATAATGCGTTGCTTAATTTAAAACTAAAAATTATTGACTAACTTTTAATCCGGATTAATTTGTTTTTCGGTTATCGTTTATTCTGTACAGGGCCTGATAGCTCCTGCTGCTTTCAGAAACTGATGTTTTCAATCAGTATCTTGCTGAAATCCTGCCGGTGGCCTGATTCCTTTTCATATCCTTTACGGCGCTTCTTTTTAAAGATGACAACTTTATCGCCACGGGCATGATCGATGATCGACCCGCTTACCGTGCTGCCTTCAACCAAAGGCTTGCCAACACTGATCGTGCCGTCGTTATCCAGCAGCAAAACCTTGTCAAATTCAATTTTTGTCCCGGGTTCACCGTCAAGGCGGTGAACAAAGATCTCGTCGTTCTTCTCTACCTTGAATTGCTGACCGGCTATTTCAACGATTGCGTACATGTTATAATGTATTGATGTTCGTAAATTTGGGAGTGCAAAGTTATAAATTTTTTTCTATTATCAAACCAAACGGGAAAAAAAAGCAGATTTCAGGACGCTTTATTTTTCTGCAACGAAATAAATTCCAACCACAATGACACCATGAAGGCACCATGAACACAAAGAATCCCTTTGTGAATACTGTGTAAATCATTGTGAGCTTTGTGGTTAATTTAAAAGGATGGATTCCGGGACCATGTTTTTTGTGGAAAAGCTCAATAAAGCAAACTGACTCTTTGACTCCTTCCTTCCACCCTGTTTTCCGTCATAACCCTTTGTTCAACCTCCATGCCGGGGAAGAATCCCGCGAATTTTGGTTTGCAGAGTAGCAGGAAAATTTTCCGCTGTGAAATCATAAATCAGCCTCCGGCATTTAGATAAAGTTGATTTTATTTATGTAAATTTGTAACAAAATCAACGGTTTATCCGTTCAAGCAGTTGTATGGTTAAAAGAAGGTCATGGATTTTCCTCCTCAACCTGCTGAACCTGGCATTGTATCTATTGATGCCGGTTATGGCATTATTATACGTGCCATCAAACGGACAAACATTCCCGGCTACAGCTGCCACGCTGATGGGCGTCGTTTCCAACGGAGCCACAGGCAATCCCGTCGTGGGGGCCAGGGTGACGGTCAACGGGAATTCAACCTATTCAACCTCCGGGGGAATTTACATGTTATCGGTCGATCCCGTGGGTACCTTCCCCGTAGCCACCACCAAACCGGGTTTCGACATCTATAGTTCAGCCCCGGTTATCTTCCAGCAGGGGGTTACTGCAACGCTGAACATTGCTGTATGGGAAACGCTGAATCCCCCGCAGGCGGTTACAGCCCTGCTCAACACGGGATCGCAGAGCGTCGGGATTTCATGGGCAGCCCCTTCGGGGAGTTACGAACTGATTTATGACGACGGGATCCAGGATGATTTTACCATATGGGCTTACTCCGGCAACATGAATGCGGTGAAATTCACGCCGGCAGGTTTCCCGGTCAGGGTAACGGGAGGTTCCCTGAATATTGGAAACAGCGCCAACTATTCCCCGGGAGTAACAATTCCCGGTGCTTTTCAGGTGAGTGTTTATGATGCCCTCGGAGCGGGGGGATCTCCGGGAAGCAGCCTTGCCGGACCTTATACCGTTACCCCTGCAGCCACAGGGTGGGTAGAGTTTAGCTTACCTGCGCCACTGACGATCAACAGCGGATCATTTTATATTGTCATGATCCAGGCAGGGGCGCCCCCGGGGGCCTCGGGTATTGCCATTGACGAAACCACCCCGCAATTCCGCAGTTATTCCAGGTTTGTGACGGGAGGCAGTCCGTGGATCCCGGCCGGCGGGAACTTTATGATCCGTGCACAGTGCGAAGGTCCAGGCGGACCACCCGCACTTACCGATGCTACTGCCAGTGCAGGCTCCTATAACATTTTCCGTCTTCGCCAGGGTGAAGAGCAAAATCCTTCAGCATGGACACTCCTGGCGGTAACCACCGCAACCACCATTCCCGATAATTCCTGGCCCTCCTTGCCCTGCGGCCCCTACCGTTGGGGCGTAAAAGCCCAGTATCCCGCAAACCGGTGGTCAGCGGTTTCGTTTTCAAATATCATCGGGAAATGCTGGACTGCCCCTGTTACCATGCACCTGAATCCCAGTTGCCTGAGCAGCGGATATGCTGGCGCCTCAGTGCACTTTGTCAACATGGCCTATCCCGATACAGCGTATACAGCCCTTTCCGACACCACAGGGATCATCTCCTTCCCCAATGTCTGGAAGGGAACCTATCAGCTTACCATATCCAAGTTCGGGTATGATACCCTGCTGCAAACCTTGCCAGTAACGGCAGCCGTCAACCTGAATATCACGCTGCTTCAGATAAAAAACCCCCCGGCCAACCTGGTAGTCAACGATAGTAACCTCCTGGCCCATTGGGACGTTCCGCACTTCGGTAAGTCACTCTTTTTGGAAAACTGGAACAGTGGCAACCTAACCCATAACGGGTGGACGGTGCAGGGTGGCGCCAACTGGAGTATCTCCCCGTCAGTCGGAAATCCTGCGCCGTGTGTGATTTTCTCCTCTCTTCCCCATCAGCTGAATTACACCCAGTCGCTTGTCAGCCGCACCATATCAGGAGAACGCTCCACCCTGCTGAAACTGAAATATGATATTTTACTGGACAATACAGGCACCACAAGTGTAAACCAGATGGCCGTGGAATTGTGGAACGGAAATACCTGGAATACCTTGAAAAGCTACAATAATAATGCAGGAAGTTTCCCATGGACCAGCGACGAAATCGATATTTCTGCCTATACAAATATTGACTTTAAAGTCCGTTTCAAGGCTTCCGGCGGCGATTCCTACGACATCAACAACTGGTGTGTGGACAATATCGGTATTGAGGCCTCAGAACCGGCCCAGCAACAGGCAAACTGTATCCTTGGCTACTACTTTTACCTGGGTAATGTGATCAGCGGTTACACGGTGAAAAACGCCTATTCGATACCGGCTAACCAGATTCAGTACAGGCAGACCTACACCGCCTGTGTCAGAGCGCTTTACGGCAGCGGGTATTCCGATTTTTCCTGTACTCCGTTTACCTCTCACTTTCTTTATCCGGTTCGAAACCTCAACGGTACCGCCTATGAAAATGTGGCCTATCTTTCCTGGCAGAAACCCAACTCCGGCTCCGATACCCTTGCCATTACGCCACCCGGTCTCGTGGGATACACAATATACCGTGATGACAGTGTGATCGCTCACATTACCTATGCCGACACCCTCTCCTTCTATGATATCAACCTCGAGGCCGGTATATACCATTACAAGGTTGCGGCAGCCTACGACCTGACCTCCTTCGGGTTTCCCGGTCAGTTTGCCGAAAGCGTCAAAGCGGGTCCGCTGGATATCACGATCAATTTTGGCCGCCAGCTTCCCTTTTTTGAATCATGGGACAACGGCACGTTCGCCTACAATCAATGGCAATTCACGCCAAACCAGGGAAATTGGGTGATCGATCCCAACGAGGGGATTCCGACACCAGCGGCAAGTTTCCGCTGGCAACCTCCCCGGGTAAACTACGCTTTCGATCTGGAGAGCCCGGCCTTAAGCGGCGTCCCCTTCACCTGCGCCTCCATCTGGCTTGATTTCGACCTTAAGTTGTCAAACCGGAATGCCACCTCTACTGAAAAGATGATCGTGGATATTTATTACAACCACACCTGGCATCAGAAAGCGGAGATCAAAAATTCGGCCGGTATGTCCTGGACAAGTTACCATATCGACATCTCCCCGGTCAGGGGTAAAGGATTCCGCATCAGGTTCAGGGCGGCAGGGGAGAATTCCTCCGAGATTTTAAGCTGGTCGCTCGACAATATCAGCGTCTATCCTGTTTGCTATCCTGCCATCAATCTTTCGGCCCTCCCGGGAGGCAGTGGCGTAAACCTGGCCTGGAGTTCCCCTGCCTGTTATGGCGGGAACCTGCTGAACGAGGGATTTGAAGAGAGCTTTTTCCCGCCTGCCCAATGGACAAAGCAAACCACGAACCCCATATCCTCCTGGTCGCATATGGCCTCATCCGGGCCTTTGGGAGTGCACAACGGCAATTTTGCCGCCGGACTGAACTGGGATTATTCCCACCAGGATGAATGGCTCATTGCCCATAATATATATGTGAACGGGGATCTCACCTTCTGGAGTTATGCCTTCCAGGGCTCGCTTCACCTGGATCACTATTATGTCCAGGTTTCTCAGGACCAGGGAGCCACCTGGTCGGTACTGCTCGATATGTCGGCGCTGCCTTCCTATACCCCGGCCTCCGGTGTTAATGCCTGGAACACGCCCTACCATATTGACCTTTCCGGCTATGCCGGCGAAACGATCGATATCGCCTGGCATGCCGTTGACGGAGATGGTAATGGATTATGGTACCCATGGGCCATTGACGATTGTTCCATCGGCGCAAAGGATCACTATGCAAAAGTTATTCCTGTCGCTTCAACCCACGGTTCACCGCATAACCCGGCGCTGCCGGTCCATAACCTTATTGGTTATGATATCTATCGTCAGAACGGGAACTCAGGCAGCTTTGCAAGGCTCAATTCCACCCCGGTCAGCGATACAACTTACTTTGATGCAGGTCTCCATACCGGACAATACCATTACTTTGTACAAAGCCGTTTTGCGGAATGTGTCAATTCGTCAAATTCGGATACGATCCCGGTATCGGTCATCACCGGTATGGATTCCAGGAACCATCCCGGGATCAGAATCTTTCCAAACCCCGCCAGCGATCAACTTACCATTTCCTGTTCTGAAGAAATCATGCAAATTAAACTTTTCAGCTGTACCGGCTCACTTTCAGGCACCTGGAATGCACATTCAAGCAATTCATTCTCGTTTTCAGTCCGCGGAATCGCTCCCGGAATGTACCTTTTGCAGGTACAACGCAAAGAAAGTATAAGCAACCTTAAAATCTGCATCACTTCGAATTAGTTTGATCATAAAATTTATCTTCTTTTTTTTTGTTTTATACTATTTCTTTTTATCTTTGAAAGGCAATTTGAAAGGAAATGTTTTTTTAAAGCACTGTTAATCAGCATAATGA
>CAIYQH010000159.1 GCA_903928285.1 uncultured Bacteroidales bacterium | reverse complement strand
TTTTTCCCGACAAATACGATTTCGGCCGTTTTTTCTTCAACCAGGCACGGTTGTCGGCCAAGGGGATCCCACAGATAGCCATCGTGATGGGTTCATGCACGGCCGGGGGAGCCTATGTTCCTGCCATGAGCGATGAAACCATCATTGTACGCAACCAGGGCACCATCTTCATCGGCGGTCCGCCCCTGGTCAAAGCTGCCACAGGGGAAGAGGTTACTGCAGAGGAACTCGGGGGAGCCGAGGTTCACACCATGATCTCGGGCGTGGCCGACCATTTGGCCGAAAACGATGTCCACGCCATCCAGATCTGCCGGAATATCTTCGAATCCATCCGCAGGCATGAATACCAGTCGCTGGAGACAAGCCCTATCCTGGAACCCTTTTACGTTGCCGAAGAACTTTATGGCATCCTGCCCATCGACCTGAAAAAATCTGTCGACTCTAAAGAGATCATTGCCCGGATTGTTGACGGCAGCCTGTTCCATGAGTTCAAAGAACGGTATGCACCAACCATCACCACCGGGTTTGCCAGGATCATGGGATTTCCGGTCGGCATCCTTGCCAACAACGGCGTCCTTTTCGGGGAGACAGCGCTCAAAGGGGCACATTTCGTCGAGCTCTGCAGCTCACGGAATATCCCCATCCTCTTTTTACAGAACATAACAGGGTTTATTGTCGGAAAACAGTATGAACGGGCCGGCATTGCCCGCGATGGGGCCAAGTTTGTACATGCCGTTGCCAATGCCAACGTACCCAAATTCACGATCGTTTTCGGCGGTTCATTCGGCGCGGGAAACTATGCCATGGCAGGCCGGGCATACGAACCCCGGTTTCTCTTCATGTACCCCAACTCGAAAATCTCGGTGATGGGCGGCGAACAGGCTGCCAACGTACTGATCACCGTGAAGGAGGACCAGCTGAAAGCTGCCGGCAAAAGCCTGCTTCCGGAAGAGAGGGAGAAACTGCTGCAAACCATCCTGAAAAAATATGAGGATGAAGGTTCTGCTTACTACAGCACTGCACGGCTCTGGGACGACGGGATCATCGACCCCGCCGACACCCGTAAGATCCTGGGTCTGGCCATTGCCATCTCTCAGAACAGACAGTATGAGAAGACCCAGTACGGGGTGTTCAGGATGTAACCGGATGAATTGCCACTGGCTGAAGCCAGTGGTCAGCAATGCAGAAACACTTTTGGCTTTAGCCAAATAAAACAGTAACCGATACATGACAAGTTATACAACATTAGAGTTATCATTAGACCATGGGGCCCTCACCATCAGGATGAACCGGCCTGATGTTCACAATGCTTTCAATGAAACCATGCTGCGTGAGCTCACCACCTGCTTCGAAACACTTGACCCGGAGGTTCTTTTCGTGATCCTGCGCGGAAACGGCAAATCTTTTTGCGCCGGTGTTGACCTGAACTGGATGAAGAGCGTTTCATTGAACAGCTATGAACAGAATTATACTGAAAGCCTGCTGTTGTCAAAATGTTTCCTTGCCCTTTATACCTGCCCCCGGCCAACCATCGCCGTTGTTCACGGGGTCGCCCTGGGCGGGGCCAACGGTTTGATTGCCGCCTGCGACCTGGCCTATTGCTCCGACGATGCCACCTTCTCGCTCAGCGAGGTGAAGATCGGCATCGTTCCTGCCTGTATCTCGCCCTATGTCATCAAGCGGGTTGGGGAATATGGCGCAAGGGAGCTGATGATCACCGGCAAACGCATCAGGGGGAAGGAGGCTGAATCATTCCGGCTGGTCAACAAATCGGTCCCTGCTGAAAAACTGGAGGAGACTTTGCAGGAGACCATCGGGTTGCTGCGCACCAGCGGCCCCAATGCGATGAACCATTGCAAAACGCTCATCCATGATGTGGTTAATAAACTGACCCTTATGGAGGCTTACGATTACACGGCGAGGATGATCGCTGAAATAAGGGCATCCGATGAGGGGCAGGAGGGTATGAATGCATTTCTTGAAAAACGCAAACCGAACTGGGTAAAATAATATGCAGCAGATCTATAAAATACTGGTCGCAAACCGCGGCGAAATTGCTGTCCGGGTTATCCGGACGGCCAGGAAATTAGGGATAAAAACCGTTGCCATCTATTCCGCAATCGATGCCGGCTCTCTGCATGTTGCCCAGGCCGACGAAGCCTATTGCATCGGGGAGGTTGAACTGAGCGAGACCTATCTGAACATCGCTAAACTCATTGAAGTAGCTGTCAGGTCACAGTGCGATGCGGTTCACCCGGGATATGGTTTCCTGGCCGAAAATCACCTCTTTGTCGATGGATGTAAAGCGGCCGGACTGATCTTTATCGGTCCCGACACCCATGCCATGAAGATCATGGGGAATAAAATATCGGCCCGGGCTTTCGTGAAAAAGATCAACATCCCGATGACCGAAGGCGTTACCGGCACTCCCGAAGAACTGGAGAAAACGGCTCACCGTATCGGATTCCCGGTTTTGCTGAAAGCGGCTGCCGGGGGAGGTGGGAAGGGAATGCGCATCGTTTACGGCGAACAGGAGTTGGCTGAGTCCATTGAGTCGACAAGCCGGCAGGCAAAGGCCTATTTTGGCGACGAAACAGTTTATATTGAAAAGTTCATCGAGGAGCCGCGCCATATCGAGGTTCAGATCCTGGGCGATAATTTTGGCAATGTGATCCACCTGTATGAACGTGAATGTTCCATTCAGCGGAGGTACCAGAAGATCATCGAGGAATCTCCCTCCCCTACCCTGACTCCTGAAGTCCGCACCAGGATGGGTGAGGCTGCGGTAGCCATCGGCAAGGCCATTGGATACAGCAATGCCGGCACCATCGAATTCCTGGTTGACAAAAACCTTGATTTTTATTTCCTGGAGATGAACACACGCATCCAGGTGGAACATCCGGTTACCGAGTTGGTCACCGGCATCGATATTGTCGAAGAGCAAATCCACGTGGCGGCAGGGAATCCGCTCCGGCTGAGGCAGGAGGATATCCGCCAAACTGGCCATGCCATCGAATGCCGTATTTATGCCGAGGACCCTGAAAATAATTTCCAGCCCTCCCCCGGTACCATGACGTTGTATAAGGAACCGGCCATTCAGGGAATCCGCATCGACAGCGGGATTGGGGAGCAGCGGGAGATCAAGAGTTCATTCGACCCCATGATCTGCAAGCTCATTGTGCACGGCCGCGACCGTCACGAAGCAAGCCAGCTTATGCTGCAGGCGCTGAATGATTATATCATCCACGGTATTGCCACCAACATCACCTATCTCGTTAAACTGCTGCAAAGCGATGACTTTATCTCGAACACCATATCCACCAGGTTTTGTGATGAACATACCACCGCGCTGGTTGCTGAGATCGGGAAAGAGAAAAATGCGGTCCCAACGCATGTTCCACTGATCGGATACCTGATGTTCACCCTGAACAGACATGCCCTTAACGGGGGCAAAGAGGATAAAAAACCAAATTTATGGGAAACCATCGGCTACTGGCGGGCGCTGATGAATATCCGGATCAGGTTTGAAGAGGAGGATTACCAGGTGCAGATTCCGGGCTTTTCGAATAACCATTTTCAGTTTGGAATTGCCGGAGAATCTTACCAGGCAACCATTTCAGAATATTCACAACATACCGTCAGCTTTACAATCCAACATCACAAATATCTGGCATACATCTCGGAGGACCAGGGAAACCAAGCCTTTGTGACTGTTGCCGGACATGTTTTCAGGTTAAAACGTCATGATATCCTCACCGAATCGGTAACCGCCGCGGTGTATGAAAGCACAGGTCACGACAGCGATCACGTTATATCACCCATGCACGGGAAGGTTATCAAGATAAACCTGAAGGCGGGCGATACCTTGAAAAGAGGTGAAGTCATGATGATTATCGAGGCCATGAAAATGGAAAACCTGATCGTTTCCCCCCGTGATGCGGTTGTTAAGCTGGTTGCCGTGGCGGTGAACGACCGGGTGGAAAGCAGCAGGATCCTGGTTGAGTTTGAAGAATTACGGAAGTAAAGGTTTTCAGAACGGGCACATTGCCGTTGCTGATTTTTCTATTGAATTTTGAATTAGTTATTCACCTATCACATTAAAACGATGAATTATCCGAAAAAAGTCACCATAGGCGACATAACCGTCAGAGACGGGTTCCAGCATGAAGAGATCTTTATTCCCACCGATGCCAAGGTTTGGCTTGCCGAACAACTGATCCTTGCCGGGTTCAGGCACATTGAAGTGACCAACCTCGGCAATCCCGCCGGGATGCCCCAGTTTAAAGATTCTGATGAGGTGCTCAAACGGCTGAGGGCCAGTAAAACTGTGGCGGCCCTTCTTGGCCAGGTGTCGGTGACCGCCATCACCATCCGGGAGAAGGCAATTGAACGGGCTATCCAGGCCAGGAAAGAGGGCTGGGGACCCGACAGGATCCTGCTGATGGTTTCGACCAGTGAATCGCATCACCGCAAAAATTCGGGGTTGAGCCTCGATGACTACTGGAAAATGGCGGAGAAATATATTCCCATGGCCAGGAAGGCCGGGCTGAAGGTCAATGGCACGGTAAGTACCATCTGGGGATGCCCGATTGAGGGGCCGACGAAGATGGAAAAGGCTATCGATTTCACCAAACGCTGGCTCGATATCGGGGTTAACGATGTAGAGCATGCCGATCACGACGGGTCGGCCTCTCCCGACAGGGTCTACCAGTACTATTCCATGCTGCTTGATTCAGGGGTACGGGTCGAAAAACAGATCGTTCACTTTCATACCACGCGTGGCTGGGGACTTGCCAACGTACTGGCCGCCCTTCAGGCAGGGATGGTCAATTACGAATCGACCATGGGTGGCATCGGCGGTCAGCCGGCCAACTTCGTGAGCGGAGTTCCTGTTGCCGGCACCGGGAGCTATTACTATAAGGATCCAAACCTGGTAGGACTGGTATCCACCGAAGATATGGTGGTGATGATGGATGAGATGGGAATCGATACCCAGCTCAACATCGACAAAGTGCTGGAAACAGGGGCGATGGTTGAACGGATCGTGGGCAGGCGCCTGCGGTCGGAGGCTATCAAGAACGGAAGAATTCCCAAATCACTTACCGGTAAAGGATGATCAAAATCATTGAATCGCCAAGAGAAGGAATGCAGGGGTTTCCCCGGATCATTCCCACGATGGAAAAAGTCCGTTATATCAATGAACTTTTGAAAGTGGGATTTGATGTCGTGGAGATTGGCAGCAGGGTCTCTCCCAAAATCATCCCCCAGATGGGCGATTCAATGGAGGTCCTAAACCTGCTGGACCTTACGGAAAACCGCTCCGGACGGATGTTCCTGGCAACAGGCATCCGTGGAGCCGAACTTCTGGCCTCAAAGGCCGAAATCACCCATATCTCCTATCCCTTTTCATTTTCCCCTGCCTTTCTCAGGTTAAACCTGAATACAACTATTGAACAATCACGCGAAACAGTTGAAACGATTACGAATCTTTGTTCGCAACATGGGAAACAGGCGGTTATCTATATCTCGATGGCCTTTGGGAACCCCTATTCCGATCCCTGGAGCCAGGAGATCCTGGCAGGCTGGGTTCAGAAACTGTATCAGTCAGGCGCGACAACCATCGTTTTGTCGAATGTCTCCATTGAGCTGGATGCATTGCTGATCTTCGAAGTCTTTTCCCGGCTTATCCCGATGTTTCCAGGGGTGGAGTTCGGATTGCATCTGCACACCACCAACGTCGGGTGGTATGAGCAGGTTAATGCAGCATACAGGGCCGGATGCAGGAGGTTTGACAGTGTGATCGGCGGTCGCGGAGGATGCCCGATGACGGGAAAAAGGATGCTGGGAAACCTGGATACCAGGCACCTGCTGGAGTTTGCCGAAAGAAAGAATTTGACGGTAGGCATTGACAGGAAAGCATTGGAAAAGGCATACGAAACTGAACGTGAGATTTTTGATCCTTCCCAATCCTCGGTCCGGTCAAAGGAAGGATTTGCAGCAAAAAGTTACAAACCAAAACCATAACAACATGTATTTGACAGAAGAGCACAACATGATACGCAAGACGGTGCGTGATTTCGCCGAGCGTGAAGTAAAACCGGCAGCACAGGAACTGGATGAAAAGGGAGAATTCTCCATTGCACTTACCAAAAGAATGGGGGAACTTGGATTTTTCGGATTACGAACACCTGTGGAATATGGCGGCATTGACATGGATACGCTGGCTTATGTGATCGCCGTTGAGGAACTCGCACGCATCGACAGTTCACAGGCTGCCACCCTTGCTGCCCATATCTCGCTCGGTATCGGTCCTATCATGAATTACGGCACCGAGGAACAGAAGCAGAAATACCTTCCGATGCTTTCGACAGGGGATGCCCTCTGGGCGTTCGGGCTGACAGAGCCCGACGCGGGAAGCGATTCCAGGGCAACCAAGACCACAGCCCGCCTGGAAGACGACCACTGGATCATCAACGGTTCAAAGATCTTTATCACCAACGGCGCATCAAGTATAAACATGGGTGCAACGGTACAGGTTGTTTCGGGCGAGAGCAGCGGACAGAAGGAATTCTCGACCATCCTTGTGGATGCCGGCACTCCCGGGTTCAAACGGGTCCCGATGCATGGCAAGATGATGTGGCGTGCCTCCGACACATCGCAGCTATTTTTTGATGAGTGCAGGGTTCCGGCCTCCAACCTCCTGGGAAAACGGGGCGAAGGTTCACACATTATGCTGAGTACCCTCGACAGTGGCCGCCTTGCCATCGGCGCCATGGGGCTGGGCCTCGCGCAGGGCGCCTTTGAGTTGGGTCTCTCCTATGCAAAAAGCCGCAAGCAGTTTGGCAAACCCATTGCCCAGTTCCAGGTCAATGCTTTCAAACTGGCTGATATGGCCACCAAGATCGAACTGGCGCGCAACCTGCTTTATAAAGGCGCCTGGCTGAAATCAAACAACCTGCCCTATGCAAAGGAGGCGGCCATGGCCAAATTATATTGCTCGGAAATTGCCCGTGAAGTAGCCGACGAAGCGGTGCAGCTCCATGGCGGGTATGGACTCATGAAGGATTATGATATCGAACGTTTTTACCGCGACCAGCGCCTGTTGCAGATCGGCGAGGGGACCTCTGAAATCCAGCGGATGGTGATCTCAAGGTATATCGGGTGTTTTGACTGAGATGCCGCTTGACCATACATACAAAAGCCGCCTTGCAATGCAGGGCGGCTTTTTTGTTTCACCTTTATTTTCCAGTTTAATCCGGCTTCATTACGGCAACGGGAGATAAACGGTTCCCGAATGGTTGTTCTTTTGCCAGTCAAGCTTGTATTTGGCAGGGCATTCGGTGCCGGTAATAGGCTGGTTATTGCTGTCGAAACCAAAGGTCAGGGTTGCGCTTTTTGAATCGGAAGGGATCTGGTGGATTTTGATGCCGGCACAGGGATCCCAGTCACATTGCTGGCGTAACACCACCGATTGTGTGATCTGGGTGTAGAAATTTTCCCCCTGGCGGTTGACGCCCCATACAACGAGACCAGTATAGTTGTCCTGAGTGCCGAAACCATCGAGCGTCATTACGATGTTGTTTGTGGAAGCAACCCCTGTGAAGGTTTGCTGACGGGCAACATTCCATATCTTGGTGGTGTTGTCGCTGAAGGTCACTGTTTCATTACCCCAGGTTTTGTGGATGATGGTGTTCACGGTTCCGTTGCCAAGCTGTGCAATAACTCCGCCGGTGACATTCTCATGTGTCTTGGTTCCGTTGAGGGTGATGGATTTTCCGCCATTGACCTTGGTAATATTGAAGTTTATGTGCCTGATAAAGACTGTGGCGCCGGCCTGCCACCAATGGGTACCCACCTTTTTCTTAATTTCCACCTGGCCGGTTCTGATCCTGGTTCCGTTACAATTCAGACCATGATAGGTTATGTGAATCGTGACGGTGTCATTGGCAGTAATGACAGTGTCAATCGTTGCATTACAAGGTACCGATTCGGTTGATTTAAGCGCACTTCCTGAAAGAAAGGCATTCACATCATTCAGGGATTCATCAGAAGCATTCTGTACCTGGTTTTCATCATTGGCAAGCTGCTGCATTGAAGTAGGATCAACCGTTGAGGTTGTATTCTTGTCCTTCTTACAACTGGTCATGGAAAAACCTACAACGGCAATGAGGATTACCAGAAGGCTGAACAGGTTTCGTGTTTTCATAGTTTATCGGATTATGGGTTATTGATTAGGGTTTCTTGTGGATAATACACGCCACTGACCGGTTACCCTGATGCAACCTGCAATTTATTTTTATTTATTTCTTGCGGTTCCCGGAAGTACCCGCAATTACTGATAGTTCCGTCACAGAACAAACCCCGAAAAACCCAAGCGCTCCGTTGCTAAGGTTTGTTCTGACATTGGCTGCCGAAACGTTGAAAAGGCCGCCGGTCCAGTTGGTTTCGAGGAGCAGCTCCCTGATAAATTCAGCATGTTCGGGCGTAACCGAATAACGCCGCTCGGTGACAATGGCGCCGGCGGGGAAATAGATCGATTCCATCCGGGGGGCGAATACCTCACTGACATCAAGGGTCGGCAGGGTGTAAAAAAGCATTCTTTTATGCGTGACAACAGAATCAAGAGCGCCATAACCGGGAACTCCCGACCAGTCGATGAGCAGCTCCCACATCGCTGCATCGGCGGTACTGAACGCATTGGCAACCCAGTCGACATGCCATAGGCCTGTTGTTTCATTTTTCGCAAACCGCAGTTCCGAAAAATAGGATCCCGGGAGCATTGTTGCCTTGGCTGAATAGACATTATTCTGATGCGCGATCAGCAAACTGTAGTTCTTGTTCAGCCGGGCAAAGAAATAGGATGGGGTCCTGTAAATTCCTGATCCAGCTGGTGTTTCCGTCAAATTCCAGGTAGAATCCTCATTACTGACGATGACAATTGCACCGGTGACAGGCCCGGGGACCTGATTCAGCTGCGACACAGGATAGGTAAGCCCGACCTGCTGTGACTTTACCTCGTCTGTCAGAATGGCATCGACCACGATCTTTTCCGGAGTCGTACTTTTTACAGGCCATTCAGTCTGTTTGACACAGCCTTGCAGGATGGCTAAAAACCCGATGATAAAAAGTTTTCTCATCAGAATTTGAATTGGTAATTCAGCGACGGGATGATGCCGGCAACCGAAACCGATGTCGGAAGCAGGGTTGATTGTCTGTTCTGGTTGGACGGTACGACAAAGTCGCCATTGTCATTCAACATCTTATTAAAATTTACAGCGAAGGGATTCAGCCTTCCATAGACATTGTATATCGTCAATGCCAGTGAATGGTGAAAGCGGTTTCCCGGTTTGTTAAAGGCATAGGTAACCGACAGGTCAAGGCGGTGATAGTCGGGAAGCCGGTCATTGTTTTTCTCGCCGTACAGGGGTACCGAATATCCATTGAAGTAATAGAAACCAACAGGTGTGGTTATTGCGCCCCCGGTAAGATAGATCCAGTTTGCCGTGAATAACCAGTGTTTTTTCGTATCATAGCAAATATTAAGGCAGATGTCGTTGGGCCGGTCATAATTGGCGCGGTATGTCATCCCTTCGTTGACCCCGGGGGTTTGGACGAATGCGCGCGACCAGGTATAACCGATCCAGCCTGTGAAATTCCCTGATTTTTTCCGGAACATGATCTCCAGTCCGTACGACCAGGCTTTGCCGAAGCGCAGCTCGCCTTCGATCAATGGGTTGAACAGCATGTTTGCATGGTCGGTATAATCCAGGTGATTGCGGAACCATTTATAATAAGTTTCGGCCGAAACTGTGTATTTCGCCCCTGCCAGGTCGCGGAAAAAGCCAACAGCCAACTGGTCGGAGGTTTGCGGACTGATATTAGGCCCGCAGGGAGCCCAAACCTCGAGTGAGGTGAATGGGCTTGTCGAATTTGAGAGCAGCTGGAGGAACTGGGTGGCACGGCTGTAGCTGGCCTTCAGGCCTGTGTGCTGACTGACCTGGTACTGGATGCTCAGCCTGGGTTCGGGGCTGAATGCGGTAGAATAACCAACATTGTTGCTGTAGCTTATGGCATCGATCAGGTGGTAGTTCGCATCAAAATAGCTGACTTTGGTCGGACCGATATCCTGCCAAACGGGGAGGCGGAGACCATACCTGATTGAGATCTTTTTGCTGACGACCTGTTCGTTTGAAATGTAAAAAACATATTCCATGGCATGGTATTGTGCTACTACAGGTGCATCTTTTGTAGTATTGGCATCGTTTTGCGAGACATTCCCGGGGTTTGAGTGATGCAGCGTAGCCTCGATACCAGTACGGATCGTGTTTCGCGGGTTCAGGTACCAGGTAAAATCAGTTTTAAAGGTGATATTGGAGATGGAGGAATTCCAGTAGCCATTCTGCTCCTGGGGCAGGGTAAGGGCATAGTTATACCTGCTGTAATTCAGGGTTGTATTTGAAAATACCCGGCTGCTGAAAAGATGGTTCCAGCGGAAGGTGCCTGCAAGATTGTTCCAGTTCATCCCAAAATAGTTGGTTTCGGTGGTCAACTGGCGGTTGAAGTCATCCTCTCCGGTATAAAAGGTAAAGAAAACCCGGTTGTTGTCATTCAGCCTGTAGTTTAACTTGGCATTGACATCGAAAAACTGGAAATCGAAAGTTTTATTCAACGCACTGATGCTGTTCATCCAGTTCAGGGTTGAAAGCCTTCCCGAAATGCAGAAGGAGCCCCGGTCCTTCACGATCGGGCCCTCGACCGAGAGATTGGAGGCAAAAGGGCCGATATTCCCTGAAAAGCCAAACCGTTTCATGTTGCCTTCGCGTGCTTTGATATCGATCACCGAGGATAGTCGTCCCCCGAATTTTGCCGGGAAATCGCCTTTATAAATTTCTACCTCATTGATTGCGTCGGGTGCAAAAGCTGAGAAAAAGCCAAACAGATGCGAGGGGTTATAGACCGGTACTTCATCGATCAGCATCAGGTTCTGATCACTGTTGCCTCCCCTGACAAAATAAAAGGAGGAGCCGTCTCCGAAGGTCTGGATCCCCGGAACTGCCTGAAGGGCGCGGATAACATCGAGATCACCCCCAAACCCAGGAAGCTGTGCCAGGTTTTTTTGAGAAAACCGCAACTCACTCATCTGGTGATTCCTGGTTTCGGCTTCATGATCATCTGCAACGATTTCAACCTCCCTGATCTCCAGTTTATCCTCTTCCATTTCAACCGACATCCGGGTATTCTCCTTCATGGCGATATCCCGCATAATCTCTTTGTACCCCATATAAGAAAAGACAACAGGATAGGTGCCGACCGGCAATGTCAGAGAATAGAATCCATAACCATTGGTCATGGCGCCAGTGGCGGTTCCCCGGATAAAGATATTGGCTCCGATCAGCGCCTCCCCCGATGTTTTGTCGCGGAGAAAGCCGCTCAGCGTAAACCGGGATGCATAGATGTCAGCCCCTGCTGTTTTCGCCTCCTGCGTGGTGCTCCGTTGCTTCAATATGATATGGTTTTCCATCAGGAGATAATCGATCCCGTGAGGCGGTAAAATTTCGTTGAGGATCTCCCTGATCCTCTTTTTCCTTGCATGGATGGTAACCCTCATATTCGCCGGGAGCGCCTGCGGATTAAAGGAAAAATCGACCGAGCCAAGGCGGGTAATCTCATTGAGAACCTCCGTGACAGGCTTGTTGGTGACGTTAAGGGAAATCCGCCGCTCCAGATCCTGTGAAAAGGAGGCGGTGGAAATGATGGAAAAAAGAAACAGGAAAAGGAGTGGATATTTGAACCGGAGACAGACCAATGCCGCTGAAAATCTGACATTATCTGCACCCATGGCCGGAGAGTTCGATCCCCGTCCCTGTGTCCCGGATCTGCAAATCAAGGGTTGCTTTGAGAACATTCAGTACCGATTCAAGCGATTGTTTGTCAAAGATAGTGGTAATCCTGCAATCGCCGGACCCGTCGGGTGCAATTCGTATGTTGGCGTGATAAACCTTTGACAGCAATAGGACCGCTTCGCATAGTGGTGTATTGTTAAATACCAGGTGTTTCGTTTTCCATGCAAGGAAGTTCGGGTCAACATTGACCGACCGGATGATCTCGTCATTGCCGGGATCCACCTCCGCCTTGTCGCCAGGGACAAGGATCGCCATCGTTTGAGGCTTGCCTGCAAAATAGACCTGTACCTTCCCGGTCGCCAGGATGATCTCCCTGGTATTGTTCAGGGTGCGGGTATTTACCGAAAAGGTGGTGCCGACTACCCGTATCCTCACATTATCGGCGGCAATCACAAAGGGCCTGGCTGGATTATGTGAGACCTCAAACCAGGCCTCTCCCTGCAATTTCACCTGGCGGAGCGACCCGTCAAACTTCGACGGACACGTAAGGATGGCGCCGGCATTCAGGGTTACCCGGGTGCCATCCGACAGGGTGACCTCCGTAACCTGGTTCGCCGATGCATATTGCATTTCTGCAGGCTGTGCCAGATAGCGGTACAGGAAAAATGAGGGAATTGCCACCAGGAGGAAAACCGCCGCAACACGCAGCGACCACAACAGGAAACGGGACCGGGCAGTTGTCAACAGTGCGTTTTCAACGGGTTTCGGCAAGGGGGTAAACTTCGTGCCGGCCTCTGTCAGCCCGATCTTCGATTTCAGGGAAGCCAGATCCTGCGCGGTATTGAAGGTGGAAACGGCGTTTGACTGTCTTAGTATTTCGCTTGTTTTACGATAGGACAAAAACAACTCCCTGTTTGCAGGATCCACCTTCACCCAATACTCCAGCTGCTGTATTTCTTCAGGAGTTGCTTCCCCAAAGAAGTATTTGGTAATCAGGTCGATGTAGTATGTTGTGTTTGTTTCCATTACAATTTGCCGTTGATAATACACCCCGAACAGGTTTTACCCTGATGTCAGACTGGTAAAAAAATCGGGATAACCGAAATCTGGTGAAAAATCAAGTATAAAAAAAAGAGGGCTGGCAGGTAGTCGGCCAGTCGGACCCGCATATGCTGAAGGGCTTTCGACATCTGGGTTTCGACTGTTTTTACAGAAATCCCGAGTTTGTCGGCGATCTGCTGATATTTCAGATTTTCGTGGCGGTTCAGCATGAATATTTCCCTGCATTTTTCAGGGAGGTCGGCTAAACTGCCTGCAATTTTATCCCGGATCTCCTGTTCCACAAGATGATCCGGCTGGTCATACCCGGCCTCTTCTGCCAGGTTTTCGATGGCAAGCAGGTCGCTGCTGAACTTTTTATGGTCGCGCAGATGGTTGAGACATTTATTCCTGACGGTTGCCGACAAGTAACTTTTTACAGGTTTGGTCAGGTCGATGGTTTCCCTTTTTTCCCAAAGGCTGACAAAGGCGTCCTGGACAATCTCCCTGGCAGCTTCATCCTGTTTCACATAGCCCGCAGCAAACCGGCAGAGGCCCTGGTAATGGCTCCTGAAAAGCAACTCAAGTGTTTGTTCATCGAATTTACCAGTCTCTGTCATGAATTTTCAAACGGGATTCAGCCAGTAAAAGTATCCATAAAAATTCTCATGCGCCATTGACAACTGAAAATTTCCAAAATCACCTATGCCTGCAAAAAACCGGCATTCGACATTCGATATTCGATCTTCTTTCGATCAGGTGTACATAAACCGTTTGATCTTCTGTGTGGCGGTTTTCTGGAAAGGGTCGGGTTGGGCGATGACAAGCTGGACCTGGGAGAATTTGTTGACCCTGGCATTCACATATTCCTGTAGTTCCGTGCGGAGCTCCTCGGTTTTCTGTTCGACATAGTTG
>CAIYQH010000158.1 GCA_903928285.1 uncultured Bacteroidales bacterium | reverse complement strand
CTTATCATAGCCAACAAGGAACTGGCCTTCCAGAATGAGGAAAAGGAAAAGCGCGCACAGGAGCTGATCATCGCCAACCGGGAACTCGCTTTCCAGAATGATGAAAAGGAAAAGCGGGCACAGGAGCTGATCATCGCGAATAAAGAGCTGGCCTTTCAGCACAATGAAAAGGCAAAAAGAGCGGCTGAACTGATCATAGCCAACAAAGAGCTTGCCTTTCAGAATGATGAAAAAAAGAAACGCGCAGCAGAGCTGATCATTGCCAACTATGCCCGCAGTTTGATTGAAGCAAGCCTTGATCCCCTGTTTACCATCAGCCTTGAGGGGAAGATCACCGATATGAACAAAGCATCGGTTGATATAACCGGCATCCCGCGTGAGAAATTGCTGGGTTCCGATTTTTTTGACTATTTCACAGAACCGGAAAAGGCACGGGAGGTTTACCTGGAGGTATTTGCCAACGGATATGTGGCGGATTACCCGCTCACGATCAGGGATGGAAAACTGACCGATGTGTTATTCAATGGCTCTGTTTATACAGATGAACAGGGAGTGGTTATCGGCGTGGTTGTCGTAGCAAGGGATATTACTGAGCAAAAAAGGGTGGCAACAGAGTTAACAGAGGCGATTGTATTTGCCGAACTGGCAACGGGAATCGCCGAAGAGGCCAAAATCAAGGCAGAAAACGCGACCCGCATAGCAGAAAATGCCGTGAAGGCAAAACAACAGTTTTTGTCGAACATGAGTCATGAAATCCGTACCCCGATGAACGCCATCATCGGTTTTACCAAGGTGGTGCTGAAAACAGATCTGTCAGTCAAGCAGCGTGAATACCTGACTGCGATAAAAATGAGCGGTGATGCACTGATTGTGCTGATCAACGATATCCTCGACCTGGCCAAGGTAGATGCCGGTAAAATGGTATTTGAGCAAACCCCGTTTAAAATAGCGCTTTCGATATCTGCCATGCTGCACCTGTTCGATACCAAAATCCAGGAAAAAAATTTACTTTTGTTTAACGAGTATGACGACCGAATCCCGGATGTACTGGTAGGCGACCCTGTACGGTTGCACCAGATCATCTTAAACCTGGTCAGTAACGCCGTAAAATTCACCACCAAGGGGTCAATAACCATGCGCGTTCAAATGCTTCAGGAGGATGCAGAGACCGTCACCATTGAGTTTACTGTTTCTGACACCGGTATTGGGATAGCAGAAAACAAGATTGACAAGATTTTCGAAAATTTCCAGCAGGCCTCCAGTGGCACCTCAAGATTGTATGGCGGTACAGGCCTGGGTCTTGCCATTGCAAAGCAACTGGTTGAAGCCCAGGATGGAACGATACGTGCAAATAGCACAATTAACGTCGGGTCCTCCTTCAGCTTTGTTTTATGTTTCCTGAAAACCAAGGTAAAGGCAGACTCTGATACCCAGATCCTGGAACTGGACAGTGAAATAAAGAACATCAAGGTCCTGGTTGCCGAAGATATCCCGCTTAACCAGTTACTGATGAAGACGTTGCTGGATGAGTTCGGTTTTGAACGGGATATTGCGGCAAACGGGAAGATAGCGATTGAAAAACTCAGGGAGAAGCCCTATGATGTGATCCTGATGGATTTGCAGATGCCCGAGATGAATGGGTTTGAGGCCACCGAATACATCAGGAACACTCTGAAATTGCAGATTCCCATCATAGCATTGACCGCCGATGTAACAACTGTTGACCTTGCAAAATGCAAAGCGGTCGGGATGAATGACTACATCGCCAAACCTGTTGATGAAAGAGTGCTGTACACTAAAATTGTCGGGTTGTTGAAGAAACCGGGTTTTATGAAAAAACAGGATGATCCTGAAACAGAGCCACAGTCTTATCAAAAGCCAAAGTGCATCGACCTGGAATACCTGATTCGCCGTACAAAATCCAACCCCAAACTGATGATGGAGATGATTTCACTATACCTGGAACAAACCCCTCCGCTAATAACTCTCATGAAAAAAAGTTTCCGGGATCATGACTGGACATCCCTGCATGCATCGGTGCATAAAATGATCCCGTCATTTGCAATTATGGGAATCAGTGTTGATTATGAGAACATGGCCAAAAAAGTGCAGGATTATGCAGGCATACAGCAACAGGCCGACAATATCCATGATTTGGTCATCCAGCTTGGAAACGTATGTTCGCAGGCATGCGGGGAGCTGGAAGTGGAGTTTAACAGGATTAAAAGCTCCAATCCATAAAACCGGATTGAGTCAACATCAGTAGCAACACAGAACCATGGATTAAAACTGATTCCCGAAAAAGGGGCAGATGTGAGTCACAAGAAACTTAACCAATTGATAATGAAAACCGAAAATAAGATCAAATTGTTCCTGGTCGATGATGATGCCCTGTTTCTGAAATCACTGGAAATCGAATTCATGCAGCACGCTGATTTTGAAATTGAAACCTTTGCAACCGGCGAACTTTGCGTAGCAGGCTTATCGCATCTCCCCGATGTAGTCATCCTGGATTATATGCTCGACGGAGTTGACAGGAGTGCCATGAACGGACTTGATACCCTCGATATCATAAAGGCCTTTGATCCCGAAATTCCGGTGGTTATGTTGTCGTCGCAGGATAAAATCGAAGTTGCTGTCAATTGCATGCACCACAGGGCTTTTGACTATGTTGTGAAAAGTGAAACTGCCTTTCTGCGCCAGCAGAAAATTATCTCCTCCATTTTCAAATACAAGAAAATGGAAAAGGAGCTGAACTGGTATATGGAGAGGATGTGATTTTACCCATGGATTATCATGCTGCAAAGCAAACTGGATTAACATCCTCACAAGTAAGGGAGAAGTTAAGGCTGGAAGGTTATAACAATCTTCCATCCTCAGATCCGAAAAATTATTTTACCATTGCGCTGGGCGTGATGAAGGAGCCAATGTTTATTCTGTTGGTTTCCTGCGGAACCTTGTACCTTGTCATGGGCGATATCCAGGGCGGGGTCATGCTTCTTGGCTTTGTTTTTGTGATCATGGGTATCGAATTTTTCCAGAAAAGGAAAACCGAAAAAGCCCTGAGCATGCTCAAAGAACTGGCCAGCCCCAGGGCGCTTGTCATCAGGAACGGCGTTGAAACCAGGATTCCGGGGTTTGAGCTGGTGACCGGCGATATTATTGTGCTGCAGGAGGGCGACAGGGTGCCGGCGGATGCCACAGTGCTGACATCAGTCAGCCTGCAGGCGGATGAATCGTTACTCACCGGGGAGCCGGTACCGGTTATGAAATGCGATTGGAACGGGATTCAGCTACCCACTCAACCCGGGGGGGATGACCTGCCTTTTGTATATTCGGGTTCGATGATCGTGCAGGGCAATGGCGTTGCGCAGGTGACTGGTACCGGGATAAACACCGAAATCGGGAAAATCGGCAAGGCCTTGCAGGGAATTAAGGATGAGCCTACAAGGCTGAACCGGGAAATCGGATCGCTGGTAAAAAGCCTGACGATCATTGCCGCCGTGCTTTGCCTCCTGGTAGCGGTCGGGTATTCGGTAACAAGGGGAAGCATGATCAAGGGGATCCTGACAGGGATCACCCTGGCGATGGCCATTTTGCCGGAGGAGTTCCCGGTAATCCTTACGGTTTTTATGGCGCTCGGGGCATGGCGGATGTCGAAAAAGAATGTATTGACCCGAAACTCCTCGGCAATTGAAACCCTTGGATCAGCAACGGTATTGTGTACCGATAAGACCGGGACCCTGACACAAAACAGAATGACTGTGACAAGACTTTATAACGGAAATGATTTCCTGACTGTCGATAACACAGTGGCGTTAGATCCCGGATTTCATGAAATTATCGAGTATGGAATCCTGGCCAGCCAAACGAATCCGTTCGATCCAATGGAAAAGGCCATCACCGGTGTTGGCGACTTGCTGCTGAAGGGCACTGAGCATATCCATAAAACCTGGAAAATGACGAAAGAATACCCGCTTTCCAGGGAGCTGCTGGCGATTTCGCGTGTTTTTGCGCTCCAGGGCACCGATGAACAGGTGATTGCAGCCAAAGGAGCCCCCGAGGCTATTTTTGATTTATGTCACCTGGATGAACCTGAGAAAAACCGGTTGCTTTCGGCTGTTGAGGTAATGGCGGCGCAGGGATTGCGCGTTCTGGGAGTCTCCAAAGCCAAAATAGCCAGGGTTGGGCTCCCCGATATTCAACATGACTTTCCGTTTGAATTTACCGGTCTGATCGGGTTATCGGATCCTGTTCGTGAAAATGTTCCTGAAGCTGTTATACAGTGTCAGAAAGCCGGAGTCAGGGTAATTATGATCACGGGTGATTATCCCGTCACTGCCTGTCATATTGCCCGGGAAATAGGGCTTGAAAACCCTGACCAGTGCATTACCGGCGCTGAATTAAAAATTATGACCGATGAGGAATTATGCGAAAAAATCCGGTCTGTCAATGTTTTTGCCAGGGTTATCCCTGAGCAGAAACTTAAGATCGTTGCGGCCTTGAAGAAAAACGGGGAAGTTGTGGCGATGACGGGCGACGGGATAAACGATGCGCCCGCGCTGAAGGCTGCCGCCATTGGTATTGCCATGGGCGAAAAGGGTACCGATGTGGCGCGGGAAGCCTCATCGCTGGTACTGATGGATGATAACTTTTTATCTATCGTGGGAGCCATTAAAATGGGCCGGCGGATATTTGACAATCTCCGGAAAGCCTTTGGCTACACCTTTGCCATCCATGTTCCCATCGCAGGATTATCGCTGATCCCGGTCCTGCTGGGCAACTTCCCGATCATTTTATGGCCGGTGCACATCGTTTTCCTCGAACTGATCATTGATCCAGCCTGCTCCATTATCTTCGAAGCTGAAAAAGAGGAGAAAAACGTGATGACACGACCTCCAAAGAGATTGGAAGAACCCTTTTTCGGCTGGAAAAAGATCCTGTTCAGTTGCCTCCAGGGAGTCGGAATCCTGATCGTAACCCTGGGCGTTTACCTGGTTGGGCTGCATGCCGGGTATGATGAAAAGGTGGTGAGAGCCATGGTTTTTATATCCTTGATTGCTTCCAATATCGCGGTAATCATGACAAACCGTTCGTGGACCGTTCATATTTTCAGAATCATTGCCACCCCCAACCCTGCTCAATTGTGGGTTATCGGCGGAGCCATATTCTTTCTTACAATGGTATTGAATACCCCCTTTTTCCTGAAACTTTTCCAGTTCAGCAGGCCTTCCCCGGCGAACATCCTCCTTTGTGTTCTTGCAGGAGCCACGACGATCATCTGGTTTGAAATTTACAAAATGGTGAACCTGAAAAAGAAGGTTACTCTTTGATATAACATTTTTATTCCAAATAGGCTGCATTTCCTTGTTGTTCATGTCAAAAGGCCCGTTTATCTTCCGGGTAGTATGTGTGAATCATGTAACTTAATATTGAAATTGTATAACACATTCAGGGTTGCCGGGAACGACCTTTGTCATCATGAATACACAGGAAAACAAACCGGATTTGTCTGACCAGACACAAGGCCGAAAAACGAAGACTGATTTCAAGGGATATCCCCTCTATCCTTCAAGCGAGGATATATATAATAAGTGCCAGGAGAAGCGGGATGTGAATCCGGAAGATATCGCCCATGGCAAGGATCGTGATGAAACAGACAGCATGGAATCGCGGGATGATAGTTCATTCAACGCGGGTTTTCCAGGCAGCGATCTTGACGTACCCGGCGCTGACCTGGACGATCTGATGGAAGAGGTGGGGGAAGAAGATGAGGAGAATAACTTCTACAGCCTTGCGAATGGCGAACTGGATGAAGCGGAAGATGATACCACAATATAAAAGACAAACAAAGATGGAAAAAATTAAAAAGAATACAGTCCTGATTGCACTGGATTATGATCCGACTGCAAAAAAAGTGGCCGAGACGGGATTTGCCCTGGCAAAAGCCATGGAGGCCGAGGTGATCCTGCTTCATGTGATCTCCGACCCCATTTACTATTCTTCCGTCGAATATTCCCCGATTATGGGGTATTCAGGATACCTGGCGCTGGAGCCGCTGGTGCTGGAGAGCATTGATGGTCTCAAAAAGGCATCGCTTCAGTTTCTTGAAAAAACCCGCCACCACCTGGGCGCCCCCGCTATACAAACCAGGGTCGAAGAGGGCGATTTCGGGGAAACCATCCTGAAGACTGCAAAACAGGTACATGCCGACATGATTGTGATGGGTTCGCACAGCCACCGCTGGCTCGACGAGATACTGATGGGCAGTGTCACCGAAATGGTGCTGCACCACACAACCCTGCCGCTCTTTATCATTCCTACCAAAAAACGGAAATAAGGTATCGCGCGCTCAAGTGACGCTATACATTTCAAAACCGTAGTAAAAATTAGCTCAATGACACAAAAAAAGCACAAGGAACCCAAAGAATCGCATGGTGAACATTGTGTTAACCATTGTGAACATTGCGGGAAAATCGAGCCGTCTCAAAACCAATCGTTCCGTCTGAACCTTTTAGAAGATGTATACAGCCAGCCATGACAAGAATTATTGTAAAACAAACAGAAACTGAGGTGTTAAGTCACCACGGCTGTAACAGGAAGAATTCCAGAATAAAGGCAGCCGGTATGACCACTACGCGCCACCCTGAAACTTCATCCCTGGAAAATGATCCGGGGCGGAAATTCTGGCATGCGCTGGGAATATGGGCCTTCGATTTTGATCAAAGAAAATAAACCTGTTTATCGAAATACTTCAATTATGGAATCATTCAATAGTTTTTACACGGCTGACAAATCAATCCGTGAAGAAAACCAAACGAGGACCACGACCCAAAACATATTCCGGTTTCTCCTTGTTATTTTCATCCTGTCATGGGCCGCCATGATGACATCCTGTATAGTAGCCGTTCCCGTTTCCCGACACCCGCCCAGGCATGGTGTTATCATCGAGCAAAACGGCCAGGGTGAACATCATGACAACGGAAAGCATGAGGGTTGGAAAAACAGATGAAAACAGCCAAAATTCATGCCGATCCTGCTATGAAAAAGGCGGAAACAAAAAATGACAGGTTTCTTATTCCAGAGACTGAACCCGGGATGATCAATGATCCTCCAGGGACACCATTCGTTTCAGTTGCCACAAAGGATATTTCACAAATCAGATTGTCGGAGGAGAAATTCTCAAAACTCTTTCACTCTAATCCCTCAGCCTGTGGATTAATTGATTTGGATGATTTCAGGTATATTGAAGTCAACGAAGCCTTCTGCACCCTTTTCGGATTGAGCCGGGCAGCAGTACTCGGAAAAACTGCAATAGACCTTGGCATCTTTACTGAAACTGAGAGGACTGCCTTCCTGCTGAACACTGATTCCAATCAAAATGTGAACAATGCCGAAGTCACGCTAAAAGGAAAAGCAGGCATGATTAAACATGTTCTGTTTTCTACTGAAACCATTATTATTCAGGACCGGAAATACTGGATTGCCGTTGTGAACGATATCACAGTACGAAAGCTTGCTGAAATTGCGCTTGCTGAGAGCAAGTCACGACTGGAACTAGCCCTGAAGGCAGGAAACATGGCCTGGTGGGAAATGGAGAAACCGACAGGCAAAATCACCTTTGCGAAAAACAAAGCGGAAATGCTGGGATATCATCCCACACAATTTTCACATTATACCGATTTTATGAAATTGGTTCATCCCGATGATAGGCAAAAAACCATGATGGCGATGCAACAACACTTTGCCGGTTTGATTGACAAATATGAAGCCGATTACAGGATTCAGGATATATCAGGCGAATATAAATGGTTCCATGATATCGGATCTGTTGTAAAATGGGATTCCGAAGGGAAACCTCTTGTCGTCAGCGGTCTGGTAATAAACATCACAGGGAAAAAACAAGCAGAGACGGCTTTGCGAAACAATGAGGTCCGCATGCACACGCTTGTTCAAACGATTCCCGACCTGGTCTGGCTGAAGAACGCCGACGGAGTATACCTGTCATGTAACAGGATGTTTGAACGGTTTTTCGGTGCCAAAGAAGCTGAAATCATCGGAAAAACCGATTACGATTTCGTCACGACTGATCAGGCCAACGCTTTCCGGGAAAATGACCGGAATGCAATGACTGCAAAAAGGTCACTGAGCAATGAGGAGTGGATCTCCTTTGCCGATGACGGCACCCGAGTTTACCTTGATACGATCAAGACACCCATGTTCGATTCGGAAGGTAAGGTGATTGGAGTCCTTGGAATCAGTCATGATATCACAAAGAGGAAACAATCGGAAATCGATCTCCTTGAAAGTGAAGAAAAGTTTAAATCAATCTATGAAGGTTCATACGATGCCATTATGCTTATGGATCATACTGGGTTCTTTGATTGTAACCAAAGAACGCTGGAGATGTTCAGATTACCTGACAAATCAGATTTAATGGGATTACACCCATCGAACTTATCGCCTCCGTTTCAGAAAGATGGCAGAGACTCGGTAGTGTCAGCCGATGAAAAAATCAAAATTGCCTATCAGCTAGGGCTGAAACAATTCGACTGGATTCATTGCAGGACCACCGGTGAAGAGTTTCAGGTAAGGATTACGCTCTCTACTTTCAGCCTGCATGGTAAACCAGTGATCATGGCAACCATCAGAGACTTTACAACCATAGAACACCAGTTAATCGCTGCTAATTCTGAACTCCTTCTTCAAAATACAGAGAAAGAAAACCGGGCTGCCGAACTGAAAATCGCAAACACCGAACTTGCCTTCCAGAATGAAGAGAAGGAGAAACGGGCCTATGAACTTGGCATAGCCAAAGAAAAAGCGGAGGAAAACGATAAATTAAAAACTGCCTTCCTGCAGAATATGTCACACGAAATAAGAACCCCTCTCAATGGGATCATCGGCTTCTCTGCCTTGCTCAATGAAGAGAACCTGAGCCGTGATGAAATTAAAGAATTTACCTCCATGATTGGTCAAAGCGGGAAGCGGCTTATTGAGATAGTTAACAATGTGCTTGAGATCTCTAAGATCCAGACCGGCCAAGTAAAGGTAAACATGGCCCATATATCGGTTAATTCCATATTCCTGGATCTGTATACATTCTTCACCACCCTGGCCAAAGCAAAACAGATCGATCTCAGTTACCATAACCAGGAAAATATATTCAGGACGATTTATACGGATGAGTTAAAACTCAATCAGATCCTTACAAACCTGATCAATAATGCGATAAAATTCACTAAATCAGGCAGCATTGATTTCGGTTTTGAAATTACCGGAAATACCATTACCTTTTATGTCAGAGACACTGGCATCGGGATTCCGCAAACCTTATATGCCAGTATTTTCGACAGGTTCATCCAGGCGGAACAGTCGCTGACAAAAAACTACGAGGGCGCAGGTCTCGGCCTGGCTATATCGAAAGGGCTTGTTGAATTGCTTGGGGGGCGGATCTGGGTGGAATCGGAAATTAATATGGGAACAACCTTCTTTTTCACGTTACCCTATGAAACGATCACCATGACGCCATCAACGATCATGAACGGCAAGGAAGTTATAAAAACAAGTATTAAGGGAAAGGTCCTTGTGGCTGAAGATGACTGGATCAGTTTCAAGTACCTGGATAAAATGTTGAATAAGTCGGGAATCAGCGTTGTTCATGCTGAAAACGGACAGCAGGCTGTTGATCTGGTCAAGGCAGACCCTGAAATAAAGTTGATCCTGATGGATATTAAAATGCCCGTCATGAATGGCATTGAAGCAACAAAACTGATAAAAATGAACAGGCCTGACCTTCCTGTCATTGCCCAGACGGCATTTGCCTTTGAGGAGGAAAAAATCAAAATATTAGCCACAGGTTGTGATGAATATCTTGTGAAGCCCATTGAACCCGGAAAACTCAAGGGAATTATCAATAAATACCTGTAAACAAAGACAAACCGGAATATAATGTAATTCCATACACTTATGAATTTCGTTGACTACTATAAAATTCTGGGTATCGATAAAAAAGCTACCCCGAAGGAAATCAAATCAGCCTACCGCAGGTTAGCCAGGAAACTGCATCCCGATCTGAACCCAAATGATAAGGAGGCTAAAGGTAAATTCCAGCAAATCAACGAGGCAAATGAAGTATTGAGCGATCCTGTAAAAAGGAAACAATACGATCAGCACGGAGAGGATTGGCAGCATGCCGGCGAATATGAAAATGCCCGCAGGGAGCAGCAGCAATCAACAGATTCGCGGGGGGGGCGTTCAAGGGGAATGCCGCCCG
>CAIYQH010000157.1 GCA_903928285.1 uncultured Bacteroidales bacterium | reverse complement strand
TTTTCTTTTTGAAATTTTTTCAGTCCATAGAGACCAGGCTTTATCTTATAAATATTTTTATCTACCTGTACAATCCTGCGAATGCTGGCAAAGGGTGTTTTCGTTTTCCAATTGCACGCTGTAATTTGCATTACTTCTTGATTCAATTGACCCAGAGTAGCTAGACCACCCAGTTTTTCCAAGGTCAGCAATACTGCTTCGTTTTGTTTCATATGTTGTCAGATGCAAATAATTTTTAGGGCAATCAGGATAATACAAATTGTACTTTTTTATATTGATATTCCTCCGGGATTCCTTTATTAACAACGTTCAATTAATTGATTGATCATATTTGTACCACTTGGCATTAATTCTTTTTTAACTGCCTGAAAATACAACAAATATCTATTGGTATGATTCCGATCAATCAGATTCAATTATGTTAGATTCTAATTCTACCATATGTAAGATGAACATAACAAGTTCAATTTTAGATAATTTTATAAGCGTTTGTAGAATCTATCCGTATTTTTCCAAAATAATCTATTAACATTGATTCAAATGTAACTCTTTTTTTTACGATATTAGATCTTTTACTTTTTATAGTTTAACTGGATTTGAATTTTACTGGATATGAAAGAAATAAAGCGACTAAGAAATAATAAAACAAAGACAAATTTGATTGATCACTTTCATAACAGCAATTACCTGTAATCTTCCATTGCCTTTGAAAAATGGCTGTCCCTGAAGTAATTGAACATTGTATAATCAGATATTACTTTCTTCTGCTACCACCGACTGAAAGTAAAAAAGAAAAGTCAATGCCTAGCCTGCGTTATTCTTATACAATGATTGGTCGATAAAGGTCACGCAAGGAGCTGATACGTTTTATTTAACTGCTATAATTGTGATCGGTTAATTAGATAAGTGTTCTTCTCTTGGGAGAATTCTATTGTTTATAACTGATTCAAACATTCCCTACCTTTGAATTTTATTTCACACCCATGATCTGATGGAAGATTTGAAACAGCAAACCGAGGCATTATCCCAGTCGTTTTTTGAGGAGGTCGTCGCGATCCGCCGCCATTTTCACATGCATCCGGAGTTGTCGTGCGAGGAGTTCAAAACTGCTGAATATATATGCGGAAAACTGGATGAATACGGGATATCCTACAAAAAGGGTATCGCAGAAACCGGTGTTGTCGGGCTGATTGAAGGAAAGGATCCATCCACGCGCTGCATCGCCCTGCGGGCCGACATGGATGCGCTGCCTGTCGCCGAAAAGAATGAAGTACCCTATAAGTCACAACATCCCGGGAAGATGCATGCCTGCGGTCACGACGTGCACATGGCCTGTCTGCTGGGAGCTGCGAAGATCCTGAGTTGCCTGAAGGATCGCTTTCCGGGTACCGTCAAGCTTATTTTCCAGCCATCGGAAGAGAGCTATCCCGGGGGAGCCGTGCGGATGATCGCCGAAGGGGTGCTCGAAAACCCCACGCCCATGTTCGTGATCGCCCAGCACGTGATCAACACCCTTCAGGCAGGCGATGTCGGGTTGAAGGCCGGGGCCTATATGGCATCGACCGATGAAATATTTCTTACGGTAAAGGGCAGGGGAGGCCACGCCGCCACGCCAAACCAGGGTATCGACCCCGTGGTGATTGCCGCGCATATCATCCTGGCGCTTCAGCAAATCGTCAGCCGCAACGCCGACCCCGTCATGCCCACGGTGATCTCCTTCGGCAGGATCGTAGGGGAGGGGCGTACCAACATTATCCCGGATGTTGTCACAATGGATGGAACGGTACGTACCTATAATGAAGCATGGCGCAAAGAGGTTCATCAGCGTATCGGCAAAGTCGCCTCCGGCGTAGCCGAAGCAATGGGCGCAACCTGCGATGTCAGGATCGCCCATGGCTATCCGTTCCTGTTCAACGATCCCGGTCTGACCGGCAAGCTTCGCAGCCTCTCCTCAGAATATCTGGGCCGGGAACACGTTAAGGAACTTGACCAGCGCATGACAGCCGAAGATTTTGCCTATTTCGCCGAAAAGGTACCCTCCTGTCTTTACAGGCTGGGCATCAGTAAGGAGGCCATGGGAATCAGGTCAAACCTCCATTCCGCCACCTTTGATATTGATGAACAAAGTCTCCTTGCAGGGGTTGGCCTGATGGCATGGGTCACCATCGGGCTGCTGAACCAGGTGAATAATGCATGATCATCCCGGAAAAGGAAAATATGAATTCTAAACAGCTCAAAACAGAGGGCCGGCTGGCCTTTCCTTCAGAGGATCATCTTTCCCCTGTCATCTGCCAGGGATTGTTGATATTCCTGTTCCTGTTTATTCCCGTTTTCCTCTTTTCGCAGGATGTACAACCTCCGAACCAGCCTGTCCTGCCCTTCCAGCAGGATGCACTGCGTTCGGAAAACGAGGAGCCGCTGGCAATCCAGTATTATCAGAACCATGAGTTCGAAAAGGCGGCGGAAGTTTTTGGCAGGCTTTATGAAGAGAAACCGACGCCCTATTATTTCCAGTACCTGCTGATGTGCCTTGTTGAATCAAAGGATTACGGCAAGGCGGAAAAGCTGGTAAAAAAGAACCTGAAAACCGAACCAGAAGCGCTGCACAGCCTGGTCGACCTGGGCTATATCTATTTCCGCGAAGGGAACACCGACAAATCAAAAAAACTGTACGAGGAGGCGCTCGGTAAACTGAAACCAAGCCAGCAGCAGGTCAACGACCTTGCCAACGCCTTCCTGATGAAGGGAGAAAATGAGTATGCCCTGCGTACCTATCGCAAGGGCCGCCAGCTGATGAATAATTCGTACACCTTCGGGTTTGAACTGGCAAACGTATATGAGCGGATGGGCGATTTTAAAAATGCGACGGAGGAGTACCTCGATCTGCTGGAGGTGAATAAAGCGTATCTTCAGACCGTGCAGGACCGCATCCAGATGACCCTCTCATTCGACGTCAACAATGAGAAAAATGAGATACTCCGTAAAGTACTCCTGACCCGGGCTCAGAAAAATCCCGACAAGACCTGCTATGCCGAACTACTCTGGTGGTATTCCATCCAGCAGAAGGATTTCGATCTCGCCTTAGTCCAGGCCAAATCACTCGACAGGAGGTTAAATGAAAACGGGGAAAAGATCGTATCGCTGGCCAGTCTGGCCACGGCTAATGAGAAGTTTGACGTGGCGATTGAATGTTACCGGTACCTGGTATCAAAAGGGCGTTCGTGTTCCTATTATGATTACAGCCGCAGGGAACTTGCCAACACCCGCTACCTGAAAATCATTGCCGATCCTGCTCCTTCGCGCAAGCAACTTGAACTGATGGACAAGGAATTCGGGGAGATGCTGGGCTCAGGTGATGACCCCGGAAACATCTCCGTTATCAGGAACCAGGCCCATATCAGGGCTTTCTACCTCGAAAAACCTGATGAAGCCATCGACCTGCTGAACCATGCCATCGGGATGGCCGGCGTGTCTGATGCCGACCGGGCAAAATGCAAGATCGAACTGGCCGACATCCTCCTGTTTACCGACGACGTGTGGCAGGCGACCCTGCTTTACCAGCAGGCTTACCAGGATTTTAAATATGATGTCCTGGGGCAGGAGGCGAAATTCAAAAATGCAAAACTCTCCTTTTACATCGGCGAATTCAAGTGGGCAAAGGCTCAGGCCGATGTGTTGAAAGCAGCCACTTCCAAGTTCATCTCAAACGATGCCATTGCCCTGTCGCTGCTGATCAGTGAAAATTACGATCCCGACAGCAGCACCGTCGCCCTGGGTTATTATGCCCGGGCCGACCTGCTGGACTACCGCAATGCGGAGGAGCTTGCACTGAAAACGCTTGACTCCGTATCGTTGCTGTTCGGGGAGCATCCGATCCTCCAGCAGGTACTTTATAAAAAGGCTGAAATCAAGGCAAAACAGGGAAAATATGCGGAGGCGGATTCCCTTTTCAGACAACTTGTCAAAGACTTTCCCGAAGAGATACTCGCCGATGAGGCCCTGATGCAAAGCGCCCAACTCAATGAAAAACAGCTCAATAATCCCCCGAAAGCCATGTCGCTGTACCTGGAGTTGCTCGACAAATTCCCGGGGAGCATTTTCGTGCCCGACGCACGCCGGAGATACCGGGCTTTGCGCGGCGATGGAGTTCATTAACACCGCTGGCAGAGGCAGATCCTGTTTTGTCTCTCCGGCGATTTATATTCAATAACCATGATCCGACCAAAAAAACACCTGGGACAGCATTTCCTGCGTGATGAAAATGTCGCCCAGAAAATTGTCGGGTACCTGAACCCCGGCATACCACTCGTGCTCGAAGTCGGCCCGGGCATGGGGGTTCTTACAAAATACATCCTGGGTTTCGACGGAGCGGCTCAGCCTGCTGGCTCCTTTGACGCCTGGTTTATGGAGGTTGACCGTGAAGCTGTTGAATACCTCGGCAGGGTCTTCCCGCAAATTACAAACAGATTGCTGCTGGCCGATTTCCTGTCGTATGACCTGGCTAATTTCCCGCCTGATACCGAGGCTCCCACGCAGGAGGGCCCGGAACATGAAAAGCCCGCCACGAAGTTTACGGTAATCGGAAATTTCCCCTATAACATCTCCTCCCAAATCCTCTTTAAATCCCTTGAATTCCGCAACAGGATCCCCGAAGTGATCGGGATGTTCCAGAAGGAGGTGGCCGAACGTATTGCGGCACCGCCGGGCAATAAAACCTATGGGATCATCAGCGTGCTGCTCCAGGCTTTTTATGATATTGACTACCTCTTCACGGTCAGTGAAACGGTATTCTACCCGCCGCCAAAGGTCAAATCTGCCGTTATCCGCTTGCGGCGGAACAAAACCATGAAACTAAATTGCGACGAACAGCTGTTCATCAGGGTGGTAAAGATGGCCTTTAACCAGCGGCGGAAGACCTTGCGGAATGCCATCCGCCCGATGCTTCCCGCCACTGCTGCAGGTACTGCCTCCCAGTCGGAATGGTTCACCAGGAACCTTGGCCTCCGTGCAGAGCAACTTTCAGTGGACGATTTCGTAAGGCTTACAGCAGAAATTTCTACATTTGCACAAATTAATATTTCAGGATGAAAAAAGGTTATGTCCCGAAAACAAAAGTCCCGGCTGGCAGGGTGATTCAGCCAAAGAAGGAAATTGCCCCCGAAAAACCTGTCGTGCTGACCTCTGGTTCCAAAAAGGGCGATCGTTACTTTGTATTGTTCTTCTTCCTTTTTGCCTTTATTCTTTACGGCAACACCATTCTCAACAAATTTGCCGTCGACGATAATTTCGTTACCAATAACCAGCTTGTTCAGCGTGGTTTCAAAGCCCTTCCCGAGATATTCTCCACCCATTATGTTAACCAGCAGGGCAATCTGGGCTCCACGGCATCCGATTACAGGCCCGTCGTGAAGGCCACCTTTGCGCTGGAATACCAGTTCTGGGGGAATAAACCCGGCCGCAGTCATGCCGTCAATATCCTGCTGTACTGGGCAATGTCGGTCCTGCTTTTCTTTATTCTGAAACGGCTTCTGAAAAATTTCAACATCCTGTTCCCCTTTATGATTACCCTGTTGTTTATGGCGCACCCGGTGCATACCGAAGTTGTGGCAAGCCTGAAAAACAGGGATGAGATTCTCACCTTTCTCTGCGGGCTGGGCAGCATGTGGTTCATATTAAACTATGCGGAAACTAATAAATTACGCTACCTTTTTGTGGCAGCACCTATCTTCTTAACAGGCTACCTGTGCAAGACCGCCATTTTTCCCTTCCTGGTGCTATACCCGCTGGTACTCTATTTCTTTACCAAAGTACCTGTCAAAAAGATCGTTGTTGTTGTGGGGGCTATCCTGGGTGTGATGCTGCTTGCCCATTTTATCCCGCATCTCTTTTTACCGCCGATCCAGCATACCAACTACTATATTGAAAACCCGCTCTATTTTGAGAAGAACTTCTGGATCCGCCTCGGAACAGGGCTGGTTTCGCTGCTCTTTTACCTGCGTATCCTGGTCTATCCCTATCCGCTGGTCTATTATTACGGATTCGACATGATCCCCATCACCAACCTGGCCAACCTATGGGCGATCCTGTCCCTGTTGATCCATGCGGGGCTGCTGCTGTACGCGATCAGCAAACTGCGCGAAAAACACATCCTCTCCTTTGCGATTCTCTGGTACCTGATAGCCGTTGCCATGTATTCCAATACACTGGTGCCAGTTGTCGGAATCGTCGGGGAACGTTTTATATTCAATGCATCCCTGGGATTCTGCACGGTGATCGTGTGGTTTATTTTCAGGATTTTCAAAACCGACCCGAAAAGCCTGACCATCGAAATGGATTCCAGGATCAAGATCCTCGCGGTGCTTATCCTGCTGCTGATTCCCTATACCGTCATGTCGGTTTCGAGAAACCGCGACTGGCGTAACCTGTTTGACCTTTACAGAACCGATGTCAAATCATTGCGCAATTCGGCAAAGGCAAACATTGATTACGGCGGTTTCCTGATGAATACAGTATACCAGGATGAAAACTTCCTGAGAACCGGCGCCGTCAACCAGTTCAAATACCAGACGATCATCTCCCACCTCCGGCGCGGATTGGCGCTTTATCCCAATAACTACCAGACCGCCAACGATCTGGGAACTGTCTACCTGTTCATGGGTAAAAACTATGATTCGGCTACCTATTTCCTGAACAAGGCCATTGCCATCGATTCGACGATGCAACCCGCCTGGGTAAACCTTGGAATGGCCTACCGCGATCAGAAGATGTATCCCAGGGCAATTGAATGCTATGAGCATATCCTGAAGGTTAACCCGCGGCAGATCAAGGCGGTGTTTGCCCTTGCCGACGTTTACAACGACATGGGTGATTTCGACCGTGCCGTTAAGATGAATGAGGATATGATGAAAAAGTATCCGACCCTCGAAATGCCCTATATCAATATCGGGAATTATTACATGCTGAAGTCCGACACCTTTGCCGCTGTGAAATATTGGGAAAAAGCCGCCGAAATTAACCCCAGCTACGAATTATGCCTGCAGTTGAATGCCCTTTACATAAAAAGGGGGAATCGGGAGAAGGCAGATTTTTACTACAAACTCGGCGAACAGGCCGCAAAGCAAAACCAATAGCCGGCCATTATCAGCAAGCCTATAGAAAAATCGGGGTCTGCAACAGGCCGATACCGCGGCAGTCAATACAGACCTACAGGCTTTCTGTGACAACAATCAACATGCTTTCTTTATTTTTGCCTGGATATCCTGAAAATTTGTCAGGTCAAAGTAGTGTGGTATGAAAATTGCAGAATGATTCTAAATAACGAGTGTTTATCCGAATGTTAAATCATATATCCATGTCCAGGCCTGATCTGCATAAATTATCATTTTTTTTCCTCCTCCTGTTAACTGCCATTACGGTATCAGCCCAGACCGGTGTGATCAAAGGCAGGGTATTCAATCATAAGAATAATGAACCTGTTCCCTTTGTAAATATCATCATCGATGGCATCCCGGCCCAGGGCGCCACCAGCGACCTGGAGGGGAACTACGCCATTGCCCGTGTGAAACCCGGCTACGCCCGCCTGGTAGCCACTTCTGTCGGTTTTAAAAAGTACACTTCAGCCGATTTCCTAGTAACCAATGCCAAAACCATGGACCTGGACATCGGCCTCGACGAGCAGGTGACCACCCTGACCCAGGTTGAGATCAAACCCTCCGTGGTGGAGCGGAACGAAGAGGCGCCGGTATCACTGCAGAAACTTACCATCCAGGAGATTGAAAGAAGTCCGGGGTCGAACCGCGATATCTCCAAGGTAATCCAGAGTCTGCCGGGTGTCGCCTCCTCACCGTCATTCCGGAATGATGTCATCGTAAGGGGCGGCGGCCCCGGAGAGAACAGGTTTTACCTCGACGGAGTGGAGATTCCCTACCTGAACCATTTTTCAACCCAGGGAGCTTCCGGCGGCCCGGTTGGCATTATCAACGTCGACTTTATCAGGGAGGTGCAGCTTTACTCCAGCGCCTTCCCGACATCCCGCGGCAACGCCCTGAGTTCGGTGATGGACCTGCGCCAGGTGGATGGAAACAAGGAGAAATTCGGGGGAAGGCTCTCCCTTGGCTCCAGCGACCTTGCCCTTACGCTGAACGGCCCTGTGACGAAGAATTCTACCCTGATCCTCTCGGTACGCCGTTCATATCTTCAGTTTCTCTTCAGCGCCCTGAAACTGCCCTTCCTGCCGACCTACAACGATTACCAGTTAAAATATAAGATTGACCTTGACAAACGAAACCAGCTTTCCGTCATTTCCATCGGGGCCCTCGATAATAACAAACTGAATACAGGAATCTCCAACCCGGATGCATTCCAGCATTATGTGCTGCAGTACCTGCCTGTAAACAACCAGTGGAGCTATGTTTTTGGCCTTGTTTACCGTCATTTCAGGGCAAAAGGTTATGATACCTGGGTGGCCAGCCGCAACATGCTGAACAACGACCAGATCAAATACACCAACAATGTCGAGCTCCCCGACAGCCTGCTGTTTAAATACAACTCACGGGAAACCGAAAATAAATTGCGCTATGAAGGACTCACCGACCTGGTTAAATGGAAGATTTCCTATGGGGCCGGACTTGAATATGCCACCTACACCAACAGCACCTTCCAGAAGATCTTTATCGGGAATCAGCTTCGCACACTCGACTACCACTCCAGGATTGAGATGTTGAAGTGGAGCCTGTTCAGTCAGGTTAACAGGGCCTTTTTCAACGACCGGTTGAACCTTAACCTGGGTGTCAGGATGGATGCCAACAACTACGCAGGCAACATGAACAACCTGCTGAAACAGTTTTCACCAAGGTTTTCAGCCTCTTATGCCTTTGTCCCTGATAAATTGTTCCTGAACTTCAACATGGGCCGCTATTATCAGCTGCCGGCCTATACCTCGCTTGGATACCGGAATAACAGCGGCACCCTCGTAAATGATTCGCTGGGGATCACCTATATTTCAGCAGATCATCTGGTCCTTGGAATGGAATACCAGCCTGTGTCAAATTCGAAAATTTCACTGGAGGGCTTTTATAAATTATACCACAACTATCCGTTTTCCCTTCGCGATTCGGTATCGCTGGCCAGCAAGGGTTCCGATTTCGGATCGGTTGGCGATGAACCGCTCAAATCCATTTCAAAGGGAAGGGCTTATGGCTTTGAAGTGCTGGTCAGAAAAGCCGACCTGTTCAGATTCAACTTCATCCTGACCTATACCTTCGTTCGAAGCGAATTTACCGATTATGCCGGAAAGTATATTCCGTCAGCCTGGGATAACAGGCATCTGCTGAACATAACCATCGGCAGGAAATTTAACCACAACTGGGAAATCGGCGCCAAATGGCGTTATGCCGGCGGCCAGCCCTACACCCCCTGGGATTTGGATAAATCGGGCCAGGTAACAGCCTGGAATGCCCAGGGCAAAGGCTACCTCGACTATTCAGCCTTCAACACCCTGCGGCTAAAGGCATTCAACCAGCTTGATGTCAGGGTCGACAAGGGATATTATTTTAAAAACTGGTCGCTGATGTTCTACCTGGATGTTCAGAATGTGTTGAATTTCAAGGCGCAACAACAGGATCTGTTAGTCAACACCAACCCGGCCGACGGATCAGTATCCCGTTATACTGACCCACACGCAGTC
>CAIYQH010000156.1 GCA_903928285.1 uncultured Bacteroidales bacterium | reverse complement strand
TGCTCAGAAAAGCGACCCTCTTTTTCAATGCTGTATGCGTCGTATAAGTTGGCGACTAAAAGGATCTCCTTGACCTTGAATGGCATCAGGTCGTGGTACAGGTCACGGTTGTAGTTGGTGCGGTTCAGGAAGGTCTGCAGCAGCTTGCGGCTGTATTTAACAGGCCCGTCCTGGTCAGGTTTTGTTTCACTGATATCCCGGTGGCCGGAACGTTTCAGGATGGCCTTTCCCTTGACTGAATTCAGGTAACCTGTAATCAGGTTGGCCAGGTTGATGATCAGGTGCCGCTCCTCCTCCAGGAAAGGCCCTTCAAACGAGGGCTGGAAAGCCTTGAGGTAGCAAATCTGGATGTAACCCTCCTGGTTATCGATGGTTTCGAAACTCTGTTTCTGGGTCCATTGTGTTTCCCGGTATCCGGGGCTGTTTAGAACGATATTCCCGTACCTGATGCGGCATACGGTATAGTCGGGGTACTGCCATGCCCTGGGAAGAATAAGGCAGATCTGGTGGAGGGCCTCTTCCGTGGGCTTGCCTGTGCGAAGAATGGCTGTGGTCTGGTTGATTGCCGTGAGTTCCTTAAGCCGTTCGCGGGTGATATACCTGCCCTCACGACCCTTCACACCATTCAGGTAGCCTTCAATGAGAATCCCCAGATTCATCACCAGGTTACGTTCTTCCTTTAAAAACGGTCCTTCAAAACTTTCGGGAAATGCTTTGAGATAAAAGATTGAGATCGTCCCCGTCAGGTTGTCGATGGTTTCAAATGCCTGTTCCTGCACCCATTCTGTTTCGCAAAAGCCGGGACTGGTGAACTCCATCTCTTCAAACCGTATTCTTGCCACAGTACTTTCAGGATATTGCCATGCTTTGGGCAGTATCTGGCAAATTTCATCAAGGGTTTCAGGGATGGATTTCCCCGTTTTGATGATCGCCGAAGTATCATTGATGGCTGCCAGTTCCTTCAGACGTTCCTGGTTTTCATATACCAGCTGGTCCAGATCAACCTTGTCAGGAAGGAGCTTCCCTGCTTTCTTGTTTTCGTCGGATGGCAGCATGAGATATTTTGAGATGAAGGGCTCAAAATTAGCACTTTCTTTTCAACTTTCAGCTACCAAAAATTGAAATAATCAGGATCGGAATCCGGACTAAATTAAAATTCCGGCGTTGGCAGCATCGCTTCCCGGACCAGGGCCCTCGTGACTTAAAACGGGTGAATGATCCAAAGTAATCCAACGGCAATGGCAAGAAACCCACCTGTAAGCGTAAACCATTTCAGGAAGACTTGCCTGTCGCTGACAACCGATCTGAAGGCAACCAGTCCAAGGATGAATGCAAAAAGGATCATGGTAAAGATGGTGCCTGCCGCAAAGGCTGCCAGGTAGATAACCGAGTCCCAAACAGTTGGCAAGGCGAGTGATGGTAATAATGCAAACAGGTGGCTGAACCCCGCAAAACCATGAATGGTCCCGATAAAAAGGGCTGTAAATGCATTTTGCCTGACCGTCCGCACGTGCGCATGGTCATGATCGGGGGCCTCCCTGTGTGTATGTTTATGGATGTGGGCGTACAGGAATGGTTCCGTATGAAAATGGGGATGGGGGCGGTTCCCGTGCCGGTGACGTCTGTAGGTTCGGGCAACCGCCCAGATGCCGATTCCTATGAGTAAAATCCCGATGACGGTATCACTGTGCCGGGAGATGGCTTCAACCGGAAGGATCTCTTTAAAGAGGATAAAAAGCAGACCGATCAGGATCATGCCAAGCGTATGGCCAATTCCCCACGACAGGCCAATGGTCCATGACTTTTTCCGGCTGTCGATTGCCAGCGGAGTTACCGCCGCAAGATGATCGGGGCCGGTAACAACATGTGCCACACTGGCAATAAAGCCTGTCAGGAGTGTTAACATAGCGGTCAATTAAGGGATTAAAAGTAGTTAAAATATATTTACTTTTACGGGTAAAAAAAAGTTCAATCCGTTTCTGTCGTCACCTAATTGAGCGCTGAAAAAAAGCGGCCCCTGTTTTCGAATCAGGATCCCGGAAGCATAATCTGAAGGTGAAAATTAGGTTAATATAGACCCAACCCATATTTTTGTAACGGAAACCTTACCTAAAAAGAAAAAAATTACTGAAATAATGAACAATACTGTCAGGAAACAAAAGAGCAAGCCCGGTGCAGAAAAGGGTCGTATGCCTTCATCAAACCTTCTGAAAAAGCAGGGCGCGGTTGAATCCCTCTCCCTCGCGCAGTTATTGGCGATTCTGGGAGCCCTTATTGCGATCACCTTTGTAGCATTCCTCCCTGCGCTAAGGAACAGTTTTGTTTTATGGGATGATCCCGGTTATGTTTATGAAAACGGCCTGTTGAAAAATTTCAGTTTTGCAAAGGTCTACTCTTTTTCAACCTTTGTTATGGGGAATTACCATCCGCTTACCATCACCTGGCTGCATTGGGAATCACTGATTTTCCCCAAGGGAAACCCCGCGGTTTACAGTGGTTTTGATCCTTTTTGGTTTCACCTGAACAATCTCCTGTTACACTTGCTGAATACCGCCCTTGTTTTCCTGGTGATTTATGAGCTGCTCAGCAGGAAGGGATGGAAGACTGCAGCTGTTACGGCTCTTTTGTTTGGTATCCATCCGATGCACGTCGAATCGGTTACATGGGTTTCTGAGATAAAGGATGTGCTCTTCTCGTTTTTCTTTCTGCTCGCGGCATGGATGTATCTGCATTACACCAGGCGCAGGAACTACAGCATCCTGGCGGGTTCGTTCGTATTGTTTATCCTGTCGTGCCTTGCAAAAGGGCAGGCTGTTACCATGCCGGTGGCGTTCCTGCTGTTTGATTATTTCCGGGGGCGGAAATTTGATAAAACCGTTGTCCTGGAAAAAATCCCATTTTTTATCGTTTCCCTGCTGTTCGGCCTTTTAGCCATAAAAGCGCAGGGAACAGGCATCAACAAAGAAATTGAGGTCCTTACCAATATCCTTTACGGATGGTACGGTTTGCTCCTATACCTGTGGAAACTTGTGCTGCCGATCAGTCTCTCGGGATCATATCCCTATCCATCCAACACATTGAAACAAATTCCCTTCTATCTTTATATCGCCCCGGTCGTCCTTGTCCTTCTTTGTTTTGGCGTATACAAGACCCTGAAATTCTCCAAAGATTACCTTTTCGGGTTCCTCTTCTTTCTTTTCACCATCTCCATAACCCTGCGGTTTATCCCGCTTGGCGACAGCTTTATCGCCGACCGTTATACCTATATCCCCTATATCGGTTTGTTTTTTATATGCGGCCGTCTCTTTTCAAAGTTTGCCGACAACCCCCGCTGGAGCAAACTCGCGGTTGGGATTTTAATATTGCTGACAGTGGTACTGGGGACATTAACCTGGCACCGGACCCAGGTGTGGAAGAACAGCTTTACCTTCTGGGAGGATGTTTCAGCCCAGTATCCGGATTACTGGCGCCCGCACTTTTGCATAGGCTGTGAATATGTTACCGGCGGGAATTACCAGAAAGCGCTCGAAAACTTTAATTTTGTCTGCGACAGAGATGCTTCGGCGCCCACCTATGTTTACCTTTCCCGCGCAGCCTTATATGTAAACAATCTGAAGGATTATGACAAGGGCATTGCCGATTATCAGAAAGTTCTCACTATTAAAGATGAATCGGGGATGTTTGCCAACGACAGGCTCGAAGCCAGGAAAAACATGGGACTTGCCTACAACAAGAAGGGCGATTTTGCCAATGCCCTTAAAATCCTGAATGAGTTGATTGAACTGGATCCGGAAAAACCTGTCAACTATTTCCTGAAGGGCAATGCACTGGAAGGATTAGGGAGATATCCTGCAGCCGATTCAGCCTTTACCCATGCAATAAATCTCTCCCCCGAATATGTAGATGCGCATCAGAACCGGGGCATACTCTATACCGACAAGATGGGTGCCTATGAAAAAGGAATTGTTGATTTTAAAAAAGTTCTCGAACTACAGCCAGGCAATACGACCGCTTCGGTAAACCTGGGAGTATGCTATTTTAAGGACAATATGGTAAACGAGGCGATCAGTATTTTTTCCAGTCAGATAACAGCTAATCCGACCGACGGGAGGTTATACTATCTCCGGTCGCTGGCATATGCGCAGGATAAAAATTACATCCAGGCATACAACGACCTGGCAAAAGCAAAAGACCTGAAGATTGCGGTTTCCGAAAAGGAGTTGAATGAAGTCCGGATAAAGGCGAAAATTAAGGGTTAGTTCAGATTCTCATTTTCTATTAAAAAATCAACGCAACATCAAATCAGCGATAATTACCGTAACAGGTCTTGTGCAGGGAGTGGGATTCCGGCCCTTTGTTTACAGGATAGCCATAAAAAACAAACTCACCGGCTGGGTTCAGAATACAAATGAAAATGTGCTGATCCGCGTCACGGGGAACGAGACAGATATTGCTCTCTTCCTCGATTCACTTCAACGGGAGGCACCTCCAGCCTCCATGATTGAAAAGGTCGCCTTCGTCGCGACGGAACCGGAAACCTTTATTGGCTTTTCAATCCTTCACAGCCATAATGTATCGGAGGACATCACCGAAATCAGCCCCGATATTGCGGTTTGCAGCGCCTGCCTTGAGGATATCACCAGGGAGGGTTCCCGGATTGATTATTCGTTTGTAAACTGCACCAACTGCGGCCCCCGGTTTACCATCATTCGCGACCTTCCTTACGACAGGGACAAAACGACGATGCAACCCTTTAATATGTGCCCTGATTGCCGGGAGGAATACGAAACCATAACCGACCGCAGGTTTCATGCGCAGCCAACCGCATGTGGAAGCTGTGGACCACACTATGAATTGCATATTGCCGGCAACCCGACCAATAAAGGAATCAGGGAGATCATCGGCCAGGTTTCAGCCATTATCGACAACGGTGGACTTGTTCTGATGAAAGGGCTCGGGGGCATGCACGCAGCATGCGACGCCCTAAACGACACCGCCGTTGCAAAACTCAGGGAGGTGAAAAACCGTGAAGGGAAGCCCTTTGCCGTGATGTTCCGCGACACAGGATCGTTGCTCGAATACGTTACCATGACCAAAAAGGAGGAGCAATCGCTGCTATCGTGGCGAAGGCCCATCGTTCTGCTGAACACCGGGAGCGGAACAGCCAGGAAAGTTTCCTGTAATGTAAATGCCGGCCTCAGTCTCCTGGGCGTGATGCTTCCCTATCTGCCCTTTCACCACCAGCTTTTCCGGCACCTGAAAACCCCTGCCATTGTCATGACCAGCGGTAATTTCAGCAGCGAACCGATTCTCACCGAAAACCAGGTAGCGCTTGACCAGTTTACACAACATATGGAGGCCATCGTCCTGCATAACAGGGATATCTATAACCGTACCGATGATTCGGTGGTTCGCATCATCGATGGGAAAGAGAGGATCATGCGGCGTTCGCGCGGATATGTCCCTGCACCCGTAAGAACAACCATGAATTCCGACGGGATCCTGGCGTTCGGGGCCGAACTGACAAACTGCTTCTGTGTCGGGAAGGGTAAAAAGGCGTTTTTAAGTCAGCATATCGGCGACCTGCAAAGCCTTGAAACCACCCTGTTCTATGAACAAACGATCGACAGGTTCCTGCAACTGTTCCGTGTGAAGCCCGCACTGCTGGCTGTCGATATGCACCCTGATTACATCTCCACGAAAACAGCCAGGAAATTTCCCGGCGTCCCCCTGGTGATAGTGCAACATCATCACGCCCATATTGCCTCCTGTATGGCAGAGCATGGCCTGGATGAAAAGGTAATCGGCGTTGCCCTCGACGGAACTGGCTATGGCGACGACGGCCACATCTGGGGAGGTGAATTTTTCGTATGTGATCTGGTTGATTATAAACGGATAACCCATTTTGATTACCTCCCGCTGCCCGGTGGTGACCTGGCGGCCGAGGAACCCTGGCGCATGGCTGTTTCGTACCTTTACCGGGTCTTTGGCAATGAATTCAGGAAGCTGGATTTGCCAATCTTCCGGGAGACAGATCCTGAAAAAATTGAGATAGTCGTCAGGATGATCGACCGGAACATAAACTGTCCGCTGACCTCGGGCGCAGGCAGGTTATTCGATGCAGTAGCCTCGCTGCTTGGCCTTTGTCAGACTGCAACCTTCCAGGCTGAGGGTCCTATGCGGCTTGAATCGATGGTCCTGCCAGATTGCCATGAATCCTACCCATTCAACACGGGCCCTGTCATACGGTTTGATAATACCATCAGGGGAATTGTGCATGACCTTTCGCTGAATACCGATGTCAAAATAATTGCTTCAAAGTTCCATAATACCATTATTTCCGCTATCTTTGAATCTGTAAATGCCATCCGCAACAGGGAGGGTATCAGCCGGGTAGTTCTTTCGGGCGGGGTTTTTCAGAATAAATACCTTTTTGAAGGGATCATTGCCAGGCTCCGGAAAAACTTGTACAACGTTTATGCACATGCCGTTATTCCTACAAACGACGGTGGCGTTTCATTGGGTCAGCTCGCTGTAGCATCAAAAAGGAGGGAAAATAAATGTGTTTAGCCATACCTGCAAAAGTAATCAGCATTGAAGGGTCAAATGCCCTGGTGACGATCGAAGATGTGGAATACCAGGCCAGTCTTTTGTTGATCGATGATGTACATCCCGGCGATTTCGTCATGATCCATGCCGGGTTTGCCATTGAAAAAGTTGATGCGGAAGAGGCTGCCGAAACTTTACGGCTGCTCAATGAGATTGCCGCAAATAGCCCGCAGTAATAAAGTCAGGGCGGGCATTCCGGCGGCATCACGCGGCTTTCTGCAGCATCCTGCCAAAATACTTACCGACGAAGAAACGAGTATTAAATGAAATACATCGACGAATACAGGAAAAAAGATTTGATTCTTGCCGTTTCAGAGGAATTGAAGAGGGTTTCAACAAAAGAGATCACGCTGATGGAGGTTTGCGGAGGTCATACCATGGCGATCCACCGTTTCGGACTTCAAATGCTGCTGCCTCCCTCCATACGGCTTTTGTCGGGTCCCGGATGCCCTGTGTGTGTTTCCAGCCAGCATTTTCTCGATACTGCGATCGCTTACAGCAAGGTGCCCGGATCCATTATCACCACCTACGGCGACCTGATCAGGGTGCCCGGCTCTGTCAGTTCGCTGGAAAAAGAGAAAGCAAACGGGGAGGATATCCGGATTGTCTATTCCGTAATGGATTCACTGGAGATTGCCAAAAAAAATCAGGGCAGGCCTGTCTTTTTCCTTGGAATCGGTTTTGAAACGACAGCTCCCGCAACGGCTGCGGCAATCGTGCAGGCAAAAACAGAAAACATAAACAACTTTTTCGTACTGAGCGCGCACAAGGTAATGCCGCCGGTCATGAAAGCCCTGGTGGATGAGGGGGTGAAGATCGATGGCTTTATTGCCCCGGGTCATGTAACCGCTATTACCGGCACCGCCATTTACAACGACCTTGCGACAGTTTATAGACTGGGGGTGGTAGTTGCCGGATTTGAGCCTGTTGACATGATGCAGGCGATCCTGATGCTTTCCCGTCAGATGGAGGCAGGTGAACCGAAGGTGGAAATCCAGTATAAACGTATTGTCCATCCTGAGGGTAATCCCATTGCAGCAGGGTTCCTTACCCGCGTTTTTGAACCCAGGGACGACCGGTGGCGGGGATTGGGGATCATTCCCTCCAGCGGACTGAAAATCAGGGATGAATTCTCAGCGTTTGATGCGGAAAAAACCTATCCGCTAACCGTTCCCGAGCCAACCGATCCCAAAGGCTGTATCTGCGGATCCATCCTGCGGGGATTGAAAACACCCAATGATTGCGGGCTTTTTGCCACACGGTGCACCCCTGCCGATCCGGTTGGCGCCTGCATGGTTTCAGGCGAAGGTACCTGTGCCACCTATTATAAATACCGCTCATGAACCTGAAAGAGGAAAAAATACTGCTGAGCCATGGTAATGGTGGCCGGATGATGCACAACCTTATCGAAGAGGTGTTCCTGAAACATTTCGGGAACATTATCCTGAATGAGCAGACCGATTCAGCCATTCTGCCTGCCGAGGCCCCTTACCTGGCCTTTACAACCGATTCGTTTGTAATCGATCCGATCTTTTTCCCCGGTGGAAATATCGGAAAATTGTCGGTATGCGGCACCGTAAACGACCTGGCAGTTTCAGGCGCAACTCCCCGGTATATCAGCGTTTCCTTTATTATCGAAGAGGGATTCCCCATGATGGAGCTGGAGGAAATCGTGTCATCCCTTGCCGCAGAGGCCCGTGTAGCGAAAGTTAGTATTGTCACCGGCGACACGAAGGTTGTGAACAGGGGCAAATGTGACAAGCTGTTCATCAATACGGCCGGGATCGGTATGATCAGCGATAAAGACCGCCTGATAGGCAAAGCCGCGGATATTAAACCCGGCGATGTGATCATCATCAACGGCACCATCGG
>CAIYQH010000155.1 GCA_903928285.1 uncultured Bacteroidales bacterium | reverse complement strand
GGAATATGGCTTTAGGAGTTAAGTCTGTCAAGAAGAGCCGTATGATGGGAGACTGTCAAGTACGGTTCTGTGAGCGGCTGGGGGTGAAACTCCCCCGGCCTACTCGACCACGAGTTTCTTTAAGAACTGATCGTATGGGAAAACTACGGTTCCTTGCTGCTTTGTTCGGGTTGCTGGGAATGATAAATGGTTTCAGCCAGCAAATCAGGGTTGCCGACAGTATATGTGACCAGGCAGGCAAGATATTTTCGGAGCTTAACCTGGTTCTGCAAAGGGATAATGGCAGGCTTTGGGGCCATAAAATGTCGGGGCCGGTATTGATGATCAACCCGGCTACGCGGTTGGCACTGGCAAATATGCCCGACAAAAAGGGAATTATGTTGCTTCATGGTTCAATCTATGCAGGGTTGTTTCCTGAAAACAGGATCATATCAAATTCTGCAGTTGAATGGAATGGCAGGAGGTGGACCATGGTCAGATGGCCACTGAACGGTGTGCCGGCCGAAGAAATGAATGTGCTGGTCCATGAATCATTTCACAGGATCCAGTCGGAACTGGGGTTTAAAAACCCGGGTGGGGCGCCCTGCAGCCATTTGGATACCAGGGAGGGCCGGATTTGGCTTAAATTGGAGATTGAAGCGCTGAAAGAGGCGATACGGTCGGAGCACCCGGCGCCCCATATTGCCCACGCCCTGATGTTCAGGAAATACAGGCAAAACCTGTTCCAGGGTTCACGCACGAATGAAAACACCCTCGAAATGAATGAAGGACTCGCAGAATATACAGGGAATGTCCTGAGTGGTTGGAACATAAATGAGTTTCACAGACAAGATGCTTCCCAGGTCGACTGGTTTTATGATCTGCATACTTTCGTCCGTTCTTTTGCCTATATAACCTTGCCTGTTTACGGTTATTTCATGCAGCAATCCGATGCCGAATGGAACCTGAAAATCAAACAAAAAACAGACCTGACAGGGTTTCTCCTGGCTTTTTTCAGGATCGGTTCTGCGATTCCCTCACAGGAGGAGGTTATGCTGACCGGTAAACTTTATAAGGTCGACTCCATCATTGCCATTGAAGAAATCAGGGAATTAATACGGTTGGAACAGGTGAAACGATACCGGGATATATTCCTGGGCGACAGCGTACTGATCATACAGTCTGTCAACATGGGGGTGGGCTTTTCACCCGGCAACCTGGTGCCACTCGATTCGCTGGGAACAGTCTATCCCAACCTGAGGATCACCGATGTTTGGGGAATCCTTGAAGTTGACAGCTGCGGTGCACTGATCAGTTCCGACTGGAAACATGTTTCAGTAGCAGCGCCAAAGCGGGTTACCGGCTCTCTGGTAGAAGGCAGGGGATGGAAGTTGAAGCCCGCGACCGGCTGGAACCTCATCCGGGTTGATGGGAAGTACACCCTGGGAAAAGAATAGGAGTCGCCACGCAATAAATATTTCCGGATTGGAATCCCAGGACTGACCCTGCGGAATCCTGTGGGTCCCGCAGGGCCGGGGACTGCGAAAAAATGAGGTGAACCACTCTGTCCGGGAACCAGCCTCCTTCCGGTCCGCCGGGAGATCTCCCTTCTTCGGTCCCTAACCTGCTTCAATCGTGTCCTGGAAATTTCTTTCGGGAACAGGAGTTGGGGGCTACCCGATAAACAACCCCTCAATCCTGACCTTGTAACTCCCGTCTTTCATGCGGGTCACTGCATTGACAAGCCCACTGTGACGCCATTGCAGCATACACCGGCGGGGCATGAACCAATACCTGCGTCCCAGTTCGATCTTCTCCTTCGAATCTTTGATAATGCCCTCATAACCCTGGGCAACATAATAACCGATGTCGACAAACCCCTCCGACCTTGGCCTTAGCGGTCCGGTAACACACCAGTTGATGACTCCGTTGCGGGGATCTGAATCGGTTACCACACCGCAATGGGTGATAGGACAACCGCACGACATCCCCATCGGGCGACCAATCATGACATCTCCCTTTTTCACGTTCAGCTCCTTTACCAGCGCCGGATTATAGGGGAGAATGGTCTCCCTCGGACCGGGTTCATTCTCAAAACAGTCGAGGATAAAATCAAAATCCCGTTTCAGATGGTCCTTCCAGCCCATTTTTTCACCTACCGAAACTGCCTCCTTGTGGTTGATAAGGTCGATCACATTTTTAACAGAGGTCCCGTTGTGCTTTACATGAATGCACATTTTCAGGGTGGTTTCTGCGCTATCAACAGCCTGGGCGAATTCACCGCAGGTTTTATAGCCGCATGCGCCGCAATCGAGTTGCGGGAGCAGGTCCATCGTTTTGGGTTCTTTTACTGATGCTTCCATATTGTCGTTTTTTATTATTGTTGATTATCCTGTTAATTGTTGATATCCGATCTGAAACCCGGCGCTGACAGGGCTTTTTGTGTTCACGGATTTTTGATTCCTGAACTACGGATTTACTAAAATGGCAATCACGAAAAATCGCGATAAGGATGCCATCCCGTCAGCCGGCAGGGGGCGTATCTCCGAAACGCTTTTCGAAAATCTTGTTCAACTCCCTGATCGTGGTACTGGTATGGTTGACAAACAGGAAGGGGAAAAATGCATGGATCAGCGAGGCGAATACGCATGAAAGTGTCTTTCTGGCAAGCATCAGCGCAAACATGGTGTGCTGCAGGTAGGTCATCTTCACATGTTGAGGGTGCTCCGTAAATATGTTGGTGTTTTTCATCTTCTTAGTACTTGTTTATATTAAAAACCGAATGAACCTTAAACCCCCGGATGACAAAGAATGGACAATGATACAGGGAGAATCAATATGGTTTTGTG
>CAIYQH010000154.1 GCA_903928285.1 uncultured Bacteroidales bacterium | reverse complement strand
CATCAGAAGAAATGGCGGAAAGGTAACAATACCCATTCAAAAATCTTCTGGATCAGGGGCCGGCGTTTCCACTCAAGGTAGTCGATTTCCTGCGAATTGCGGATTGTTTCGGCCACATGTTCATTTAACTGTGCCAGGATATCGGGTTCGGTGCCGATCAGGGCAATCTCATAAAGGTACCTGAAACTCCGGAAATCAAAGTTGGCGCTTGAAATGGAAAAAATTTCCCCGTCGATCATCAGCAATTTGGCATGCAGGTTATGGGGCATGTAAAACAGGAGGTTGATGCCGGCATCGTGAAGCAACCCCAGGTATTTATTACGCAGCAGGTCAACCATCCCCACATCGGAATGTTTGGGCATGATCACCTTTACGCTCACACCTCTTTTGCTGGCATCCATCATGGCCTTGCGAAGCACAAAGCCCGGCAGGAAATAGGGAGTTTCGATCACCACCGAAGTAGCCGCCTGCCTGATAAGCTGCGTATACCGCTTTCTAAGCCGCTGAAACTGGATGGAAGGCACATCCCTGATAATTTCAAAACTACCCTGCCTGATTTTACGGGTAAAAGTAGCTTTCCGGGTGATAAAATACTGGTTGAAGGCCTCGAAATTCTCAAGAAATACCTTTTTGAAAGATAAGGCAAGAGGGCCCTCCATCCGCAGGCACAGTTCACGCCAGTTAAGGTTATAACCGGTGATGTTGGCAGAGCCTATATAGCTGATCGTGTCGTCGATCACCAGGATTTTGCGGTGATCCCGCCGGTGCCCGCGCGTAAAGATATCGGTGTTGATCTTGATCTTCTCAAAAAACTTGACCTCTCCCCCATACCCGATCATCTCGGAAAAGAAGGACTCTGAAACCGGCCCCCTGCCCCACGAATCGATCAGTATCTTCACCTTAACCCCTGCCTTTGCCTTCCTGGTGACTGCATCCCGAAACCTTACCCCCATCACGTCATTGGCAAATTTGTACGTCTCCAGGTAAATATAATCCCGGGCCCGGGCGATATCGTCCAGCATCAGACTGTATAATTGCATGATATCGTCAATGACTCGGTAATCCATATTTTGTGAGGTTAAGTATCAGGCAATAGGCATCAGGCAATGGGTGAGAGCGAGTTGTCGGTTGTGATCGAATCCGTAATACGTCCCCGTTTTTTGGCGAACTGGTTTGTATTGTCGTGATTCTTCGTTCAAATTTAGTGAAAAGGAGAGATCAACCGGCAGGCAAAACCTGATTTGGCCAAATTATTCCGTAAATTTGCTTAAAAAAGCGCACATGATCAAATCCATGACAGGTTACGGGAAGTCAGCCCTTGATATTACCGGTCGAAAACTGACCATCGAAATAAAAACCCTCAACAGCAAGCAACTTGACCTGAACCTGAAGATACCCGGATATTTCCGCGAAAAAGAGTGGGAGGTAAGAACCATGCTAACCCAGAAACTGGAACGTGGAAAAGTTGATTTTTACATCTCCACCGAGGTGACCGGTGAGATGCTCAGCTATTCCATCAACCAGGCGCTTGCAAAAAAATACCACGAGGAGTTAAAAAGCCTGTCGGATGCCCTCGGCGAACAATATCCGGCAGATCTGCTTTCACTGGTAGTCAAAATGCCCGATGTGATGCAGACCAGCAGGGACGAGATGAATGAACATGACTGGGAATCTATTGTTCCGGCCATCAGGGAGGCCATTGCGCAAGTGGATGAATTCCGCCAGGACGAAGGCAGGATCCTGGAGGACGACATGCTCCGTCGTGTCCATTCCATCCTTCAACTCCTTGAACTGATCGAACCATACGAGAAGAACCGCATGGCCGAACTCCGGGAAAGGTTGTTGCGCGATTTCGCCAAATACAAAGGCGATGTTAACGGCGCCGCACCCGACCAGAACCGCTTTGAGCAGGAACTGATCTATTATCTTGAAAAACTGGATATCACCGAGGAAAAGGTTAGACTTCTCAAACATTGCGAATATTTCCTGGAGACGCTGCACGAAGCGGGGGCACAGGGCAAAAAACTGGGATTCGTCACCCAGGAGATGGGCCGCGAAATCAACACCATCGGCTCCAAGGCCAGCGATGCGGAAATTCAGAAAATCGTCGTCAGTATGAAGGATGAACTTGAGAAGATCAAGGAACAGTTGGGGAACATTCTTTAGGGAATGCAGGCAATGCAGGCAATGCAGGCAATGCGGGCTTACGGGCAGTTTCGGCAGGGCTGGCAGGAAAGTGATTTGGGGTTCCTGGTGGACGGTGATGTGTGGAAGAGGGCTGGGCAGGAGAGGGTAAACGGGAGTATTAACAAATAAAACATAAAAACTCAGGATTATGCAGGGGAAGGCGATTATTGTTTCTGCGCCGTCGGGAGCCGGGAAAACCACTATCGTAAAACATCTGCTGTCAACGGTTCCGCGGCTTGCATTTTCTGTTTCAGCCTGCAGCAGGACCCGGCGCAAAGAGGAAACAGACGGCAGGGATTACTATTTTATCTCTGCCGAACAGTTTAAGGAGAAGATTGCCCGCGATGATTTTGTGGAATGGCAGGAGGTTTACCCGGGCAGTTTTTACGGTACCCTGAAATCGGAGATGGACCGGATCTGGTCGGAAGGCAAAACACCTATTTTCGATGTGGATGTGGTGGGGGGGCTCAATCTGAAGCAATATTTTGGCGCCAACGGACTGGCCGTTTTCATCCAGCCTCCGTCAATAGAAGAGCTTGAAAACCGATTAAGGAACCGTGCAACAGAATCGGAGGAGACTCTGCGGAAAAGGGTGGACAAAGCCGCCTATGAACTGAATTTCGCCTCCCGGTTCGATAAAATCGTCATCAATGACGACCTGAAAATAAAATGCTTTGAAATCGCAACCATGGTCAATGGCTTCTTGGATATGTAACCAGGATAAAATCATTTACACAACCTGAAATATCAAATCAAGATGGCTCTTCCTACCAAAACAGGTCTGTTCTTCGGCTCCTTCAATCCAATCCATTGCGGGCACCTGATGATTGCATCCTATATGGTCGAGTACGCGGGTCTTGACCAGGTCTGGTTTGTCGTTTCACCGCATAACCCGCTAAAGGAAAAATCGACGCTCCTGGCCGATTACCACCGTCTTACCATGGTAAACCTGGCTATTGAAGATGATCCCAGGTTTAAATCGTCCAACATAGAATTCAGGCTTCCTCAGCCCTCCTATACCATCGATACCCTTACCTATCTTTCGGAGAAGTATCCGGGAAAAGAATTTGTGCTGATTGCCGGCAGCGACAACCTTGCCACCTTTCACAAATGGAAAAACCATGAGGAGCTACTTCGGCAGTACCCTGTTTACTGTTATCCGCGCCATGATACCCAACCGGGCAGGTTTGACCATCATCCCTCTGTGAAAATGGTGAATGCCCCGCTTATCACCATCTCCTCCTCCTTTATCAGGAAAGGCATCGCCGAAAATAAAAACATGCGCTATTTCCTGCCCGATAAAATCTGGAAATACATCGGCGAAATGCACTTCTACACTCTCTGAGATCCCGCCAGCCCTCCAGTTGCTCTCATCATCACATCAACACATCATCACATCATCACATCATCACATCATCACATCATCACATCATCACATCATCACATCAGCACATCATCACATCAGCACATCAACACATCAGCACATCAGCACATCAACACATCAGCACATCAACACATCAACACATCAACACATCAGCACATCAACCTCATTTCAATCCCGTAATCCTCT
>CAIYQH010000153.1 GCA_903928285.1 uncultured Bacteroidales bacterium | reverse complement strand
CGAGGCTGAATCGCCAACAAGAATAACATCAATCCCTGTACTGTCGAGGATACGGGCAAAAGAATAATCGTATGCCGTGAGCATGGCAATTTTCTCACCTTTAATTTTCATCTCCTGAAGCACATGGGTCGTGACCTTGGTCACATCTCGGAAGGATTTTGGGGGTGTCATATTATTTATTTGAATAGCAAAATTACAATATTTTTATGTACTTTTGCCAAATACCAACATCAACCCGCATGCGCTTCGTTAAATTCATGCTGCCCCTGCTTCTCCTTCTCCCTGCTCTTTTTTCATGCAATAAGGAACTGAATGTCAACGCCGGCTGGAAAGATATCACCGTGGTTTACGGCCTGCTCGACCAATCGGCCGACACCACCTTCATCAAGATATCCAAGGCCTTCCTCGGACCGGGCGATGCCCTTACATTTTCCAAAATTGCTGATTCCAGCATTTACCCTGGAAAACTGGAAGTCAGGCTTGATGTTTATAACGCCACCGACTCTGTCGGCACAATACCCTGCGATACCATCACCATCCACAATAAACAAAAGGGAGATTCGATCTTTTATTATCCTGATCAGCTGATGTATTATACAAAGGCAAAGCTGAGTGAAAATTACACGTACAAATTATTTATCAGGAATAAGGTAACCGGAAAAGTTGTTACTTCCCAACCCGTAAAAACCCAGCTGATTCATGATTTTGAGGTAACACGGCCCCAGGTAACCGCCAGTTTTATCCCGGGTGAAATGTTTGAAGTAAGGTGGTCGCCTGCTGCAAATGCCAAAAGATACCAGGTGCTGGTGCGCTTTTACTACCAGGAATACCTGAAATCAGACCCGCTCAACAGGACGATAAAGTCGGTCGACTGGCTTGTGGATAACAAGATCATGGTCATTGATCCGCTCAGCACGCAGTTATTCGACCAGTATTTTCCGAGCGACGCTTTTTATGCCGTTGTTGGCGGGCAGATCAAGGTTGACTCCACCAACACCATCGCACGCTATGCCGATCATTGCGACTTTATATTTTCAGTGGCCGACGTCGTGCTGAACACGTATATGGAGGTGACGGAACCATCACAGACCATCGTCCAGGAAAAACCTGCCTACACCAACATCACCAATGGTCTGGGCATCTTCTCGGCCAGATACACCAAGCGCATGGATTCCCTGGGGATCAGCACCCAAACCCGTGCCGCCCTTCGCACCAACGAACACACCAAGGGCCGCGGCTTCTAGCATCCCCCGCCAAAACCCATTTTACCATTTTGCCATTTTACGATTTCACCATTTCGCCACCTCCATTTCCTGTCTTTTTGTCACCCTCATGACAGTAAAATTGTTTTGGCACAATGATTGACTATTCAGGGTCACATTGTGATGAAATTATTGTATACTTATAAGGAGATTTATTATGGCAAAAATTATTGGCATCGATCTTGGAACCACCAACTCATGTGTGGCTGTCATGGAAGGGAACGAACCCGTTGTAATTCCAAACAGCGAAGGGAGACGTACGACACCGTCGGTTGTCGGCTTCATTGATAACGGTGAACGCAAAGTAGGGGATCCTGCCAAGAGGCAGGCGATCACCAACCCGAAAAATACCGTTTTTTCGATCAAGCGTTTTATGGGAGAAACCTGGGATCAGGTTCAGAAGGAAATTCTGCGGGTGCCTTACAAGGTAGCAAAAGGCGAAAACAATACGCCCCGCGTTGATATTTCCGGTAAACTATACACCCCGCAGGAAATTTCAGCCATGGTCCTGCAGAAAATGAAAAAAACTGCCGAAGATTACCTTGGACAGGAAGTTAAGGAAGCTGTTATTACCGTACCTGCCTATTTCAGTGAT
>CAIYQH010000152.1 GCA_903928285.1 uncultured Bacteroidales bacterium | reverse complement strand
CTCTCCGGTAATTCTATTTCGTGGAGACGGGTTTAAAACCCGTCTCTCCCCGATTACGCGATTTCGCCTAATTCGTTTTTCATCTCGGCCTGAACAAAACTTATAAAATCCTCAATTTTCTGGGGTCCGAGATCGCCCTGGCCATGTTTACGAACCGATACGGATCCTTCGCTTTCTTCCCTTTCTCCGACTACAAGCATATATGGGATCTTCATCAATTCGGCATCACGGATCTTTTTTCCGGCTTTTTCATTACGGTCATCAATCGTGGCGCGAATTTCGGAATTATTTAGCAAAGTTAAAACTTTTTTTGCATATTCCTGATATTTCTCACTGATTGGCAACACAATAGCCTGATCAGGAGCAAGCCACAACGGGAAATTCCCTGCAGTATGTTCAATCAGCACGGCGACGAACCGTTCCATCGAGCCAAAGGGTGCCCGATGGATCATGACTGGCCGGTGTTTCTGGTTGTCATTGCCAATATACTCCAGTTCAAACCGTTCGGGCAGGTTATAATCAACCTGGATGGTACCCAGCTGCCATTTACGGCCCAGGGCATCCTTCACCATAAAGTCCATTTTGGGGCCATAAAAGGCCGCTTCGCCCAGTTCGATAACAGTGGGTAATCCGCGCTCGGCGGCCACCTCCATGATCGCATTCTCGGCTTTTTCCCAATTTTCGTCGGTCCCGATATATTTTTCCTTGTGCTCAGGATCGCGTAACGAAATCTGTACGATAAAATCCTTGAAATCAAGGGCCTTAAAGATCAGCATCACGATATCCATCACCCCCTTGAACTCATCTTTCACCTGTTCGGGCGTGCAGAAGATATGGGCGTCATCCTGGGTAAACCCGCGGACACGGGTCAGCCCGTGCAACTCACCGCTTTGTTCATACCGGTAAACGGTTCCGAATTCAGCAAGGCGGACGGGAAGATCGCGGTAAGACCTGGGCTTGGTTTTGTATATTTCGCAATGGTGCGGGCAATTCATTGGTTTCAGGAAAAACTCCTCGCCTTCGACAGGTGTTGAAATGGGGCGGAAGGAACTTTCTCCGTATTTCTGGTAATGGCCGGAAGTCTTGTATAACTCGACATTCCCGATATGAGGACAGATAACCTGCTGATACCCGGCTTTTTTTTGCACCTTCTTGAGGAACATTTCAAGCCGTTCACGCAACGCGGCGCCACGCGGGAGCCACAGTGGCAAGCCAAGGCCAACCTTCTGGGAAAATGCAAACAGCTCCAGCTCCTTGCCTAACTTCCGGTGATCCCGTTTCTTGGCCTCTTCGAGGAATACCAGGAAATCGTCCAGATCCTTCTGTTTTGTAAAAGTTATCCCGTAAATGCGGGTCAGCTGTTTCCGTTTTTCATCGCCGCGCCAGTAAGCGCCGGCAATGTTGAGGAGTTTGACGGCTTTGATAAATCCTGTATCAGGGATATGAGGACCGCGGCAAAGGTCGGTGAAATTTCCCGACTCGTAAAAGGTGATCTGTCCGTCGTCAAGTCCCTGCAGCAACTCAATCTTGTATTCATCCCCTTTGGTGGTGAAATAGCCGATTGCGTCACTTTTGGAGACATCCTTCCGGACGAATTGCTGCTTTTCCTTGGCTAATTCAAGTATCTTTTTCTCGATTTTAGGAAAATCATCCGAAGAGATGGTGTAATTTCCAAAATCAATGTCATAATAAAAACCATTATCGATATCGGGACCGATGCCGAATTTCACGCCGGGATAGAGTAATTCAATGGCCTCAGCCATAAGATGGGCGGAGGAATGCCACATGGTTGCCTTCCCTTCGGGATCGCTCCAGGTCAGCAACCTGACTTTGGAATCCTCGGTGATTGAACGGGTTGCATCGCAGATACTATCATTGATCTGGATGGAAAGGACGTTGCGCGCAAGTCCTTCGCTGATGCTTTTGGCAATATCTATCCCTGTAACTCCTTCTGGATATTGACGGACCGAATTATCTGGTAATGTAATATTAATCATGGAACAATGGGAGATTTTAAGGGGTGCAAAGGTACAAATATTTATTTAATTCCCAATGACTTTAAACTCGGTACGCCGATTATTTGCACGGCCCTGTTCGGTGTTGGTTGTATCAACAGGATGGCTGAACCCGTAACCGGTATGCGTCAGCCTGGAGGCGGCGATACCATGAGCAACAAGGTATTGATATACAGCATCGGCACGATTTCCTGACAGTTCAAGATTGTGAAGCTCCGAACCGATATTGTCGGTGTGACCGCTGAGTTCAATATGGAGCCGGGGATTTTTCTGCAGGAGAGCCATCAACTTCTGCAGTTCCACAATGGATTCATCTTTCAGGACATATTTATCGGTATCAAAGAAAATATTTTTCAGCACGACCGACTCTCCTATGCGGATCGGTTTCAGCGGAATATTTTTAATAAAGGGCGTTTTCTGGGAATTGGTGCCGCTCAGGGAGAAATTATCCGAGAAAAAGAGGTAACCGTCCTTTGAAACGTTGAGGGCATAATTTCTTTCCGTCGGAAGCACAAGCAGGAATTCACCGTTAAGCCTGTCGGAATGTGATTCAGCAACTGTTTTGGACGAACCCAGGTCAATAAGTTCAAAGCGGGCTTCCAGTTTTGCCTTTGTCTCTTCATCATATACTATTCCTTTAAAATAGGTCGTCAGCATTGGCTGAGCCTCCTTATAAAGCGGGAATTTATAGATATCCTGTCTTCCTTTGCCGCCAAATTTATCCGACGAGATATATGCCACATTTCCCTTTGCATTCACCACGAGGGTAATTTCATCGGCACAGGTATTGATCGGATATCCCATATTGACCGGGCGTTTCCATTTTCCGTCGGCATCCCTGCGAGAGTAGAACAGGTCCAGTCCGCCCATACCCGGATGGCCCTTGGATGAAAAATAGAGCGTTTGGTCGTCGGGATGGATAAAGGGGGCCATCTCCTCGTCGCGGGTATTGATCGAGTCGCCGAGGTTGACAGGCTGGGTCCACTGGCCATCTGGCTTTAGTTCGGTTTTCCAGATATCGGAACTTCCTTTGCCGCCCGGGCGGTTGCTGGCGAAGTAAAGGGTTTTCCCGTCCGAGGAAAAGGAGGGTTGTGAATCCCATTGCGGGGAGTTGACAACCTCCCCCAGGTTTTCGGGCTCCGACCATTGCTCCCCAACCCTGTGCGACCAGTAGATGTCACAGCGGCCATAGCCGTCGGGGCGGTTGCATGCTGCAAAAAACAGCAGTTTCCCGTCGGGAGAGATACTTAACGCACCTTCATTCCCGTGGGTATTGATGGGTGGCCCGAGATTTAACGCTTTCAGCCATACCGAATCCTGGCGGTATGAGATATAGAAATCCTCTTCGCCGCTCTGGTTCTGATCGATGGTCATTGAATTTACAGGGTTTAACCGCGTAAAATAGAGTTGCCCCTCATCGGCTGTAATGGCATTGATATATTCATCATACTGGCTGTTGATGCTGTCGCCAAGGTTTTCGGGTAAGAATGGCACCGGGTGAGCCATACATTCCAGGGCAAAATCACAGTTCCTGATACCGGCCAGGGTTTGTCTTTTTTTAGGTTCGGGAATTCCTTCAGTTTCCAGGAAACGCTGGTAGTTAAGCCGGGCATCGCTGTATTTACCGGAACTCAGCTGTATATTGGCCAGGATGTAATAGAGGTTCGGGGAAAAGGGATTGTTGGTTCTGATGGCGGTCTGGTAAAGGTTGATGGCGGTTTCGTATTCACGGCTGTCGGCATGAATATCACCCATGAGGATATAGGCCTCTGTGAATTCAGGATCGGATTCTGTCGCCTTTTTAAGGTACATGAGGGCCTTCTCGTTGTTTTTTGCCTCATAAGATTCGATGGCTGCGAAAAACAGCTTTTCGGCTTTTTTATTCCGGGTTGTCAGCTGGGTGGTCTGACCAAAGGCCATGACCCATGAGGAAAGCAGCATGATCAACAGGCATAGGAAACGTTTGGGCATCATGGAATATGCATGTATTTATGGCTTTGGAGGGATATCCTCCATTTCGGGTTTGCCTTGATGTAGTCGATGATCAAGGGCATCATGGCTTCGCGGCGGCTCCATTCCGGCTGAAGGTATAGCATACAGGAAGGGGAAACAAACCCGGAATTCTCTTCCGCCCAGTCAAAATCGGTATTATCCTGGATGATCACCTTCAGCTCGTTGGCACGGCGGGCCATATCGGATAACGGCGGCGAGTCGTGTTTGGGAGAAACACAGATCCAGTCGAAAGAGCCGCTGTAGGGTTGCGACCCCGAGGTCTCAATGAAAATCCGCATCCCGTGGCGGTGCAATTCGCCACAGAGGTAGTCCATATTATATAAGAGGGGTTCGCCCCCCGTAACCACAATTGCCTTTGCAGGAAAACCGGTAGCGTTTTTAACGACCAGGTCTGTTGAAACCGGCGGGAAATCGGATGCATTCCACGATTCCTTCACATCACACCATTTACAGCCCACATCGCAACCTCCAACCCTGATAAAATAGGCCGCCTGACCGGTGTTGAAACCCTCGCCCTGGAGCGTGTAGAATTCCTCCATAACAGGCAGCAGTTTGCCCTCCTCCAATAATTTTCCGGTTAACGGGTTCCGGGAGTTCAAAATACCTCTTTTTTAGCAGCTTTCAGGGTGTTTTGCAGCAAAGAGACGATGGTCATCAGCCCTACGCCGCCCGGCACCGGGGTAATGTAGCTGCATTTTCCGGCCACTTCGTCAAACCTGACATCGCCTTTGAGTTTAAATCCCGATTTTGTCTCGAGAGAGGGGACTCTGTGGATCCCGACATCAACCACTACGGCGCCCTGTTTGACCATGCCGGTCGTCACGAAACCCAGTTTCCCCATCGCAACAACGAGAATATCGGCTTCTGCGGAAACCGATTTGATATCCTTGGTAAAGCTATGGCACAGGGTAACCGTGCCGTTTCCCGGCTTTGCCTTGCGGGAAAGCAGG
>CAIYQH010000151.1 GCA_903928285.1 uncultured Bacteroidales bacterium | reverse complement strand
CGTAGATGTGAATATTTTTGAAGAAAAAAACAAAGAGAAAATAAAGGGTTTTGCAAAACTTCCTGTTTCATGCCACGAGTCGGCTATTCAGCTTGAAAAACAAACCCCCCTATATTTAAAAAACGACGTCTTTACTCAAAGCATGATAGATGGAGTCGTTAATAAGCTAAATTCTTATCATGATGAATTTCTGATGCCTCATTTACAAAACGACAAGGAAGGTATGCTGAATTTAGTGAATCTGTATTTTCATTGTGGGTAAAAAAAGCAAGTTTCATTCTGGGCCTCTTTCAAGAATAGAATTGGGGAACAATCAGGTACAGGGTATTGACTATGCTTATACCCTACAAGGATGGATTAAAGGGGTTAACTCTAATGTTCTTATTCCTAAAAACGATATTGGGCACGATAGTTGGAATAGCCTAAATAACCCAACCTATGCAAACCGTAATTTTGCAAAAGATGCCTTTAGCTACACACTCGGATATTACCAAGGGGATTATTCCCCTATTAATGATACTATGACGGCTCCCAATCTTTTCGAAGCTCAATTGGGGTTAAGCAATCTTAAAAACAATCGCAATAACCTGTATAACGGGAATATTAGTCACATGATTACAACTATTTGCAACACGGTTAATTTCAATAATGTAACCCCCAGTACTGCATACCCTCAAGGAATGGCTTACAAATATGACCAACTCAATCGACTGCGGAATGCTATTGCTTTTCAAAATCTTGATCTTGAAGCGAATACTTGGAACACTGATGCCCCAGGGCTGATTAGTTACCAAAATAATTTCACTTACGATGCTAATGGGAATATTCTTACACAGAATAGAAGGAATTCTTCTGGTATAATATTCGACAGCTTAATTTACCATTACCAATATGATGCTCAAAATCGCTTATTGCGAAATCGTCTTTATCATTTAAATGACTTGAATCCTGATAGCTCAATAGCGGGAGAATTAATAGACCAAGGTCTGTTTGTCAGCGATAGCTCGTTCATTAACTCAAACAACAACTATTCTTACGATGAAATTGGGAATTTGATTAAAGATACAAAAGAAGATATTCACGAAATCCAATGGACGGTATCCGGTAAAGTAAAAAAAATCATTAGGAATACGGGTAGCGATAAAGTAAACCTCTCTTTTGAATACGACCCAATGGGAAATCGAATTGCAAAACACATCCTTAATAATAGCGGTCAAATTGACAGTAGTACTTACTACACAAGAGATGCTCAAGGCAATATTATGGCTATCTATCAATTTAAAACCATTGGAGAAAGCAGCTCAAGCTTTAGACTTATCGAGCGTCCAATTTATGGCTCTTCCAGAGTTGGCATTAATACGGCCGGAGTAGAATTAATTAGCTATGTACCAAACAACACGAGTGTTCATAAACATAATTTAAGGTTCAAGCAGTATGAACTATCCAATCATTTAGGGAATATACTCTCCTCTATCTCTGATAGTAAAATTCCTATCTACTTCGATAGTACATTTTCCTTCTTCATGCCCGAAGTAATAAGTGCCACCGATTATTACGCATTTGGAATGCCTATGCCTGGGAGAAATTTTGATAATTCTAATTATCGCTTCGCATTTAATGGAAAAGAAAATGACAATGAGGTTAATGGGGTTGGTAATAGTGTGGATTTTGGGGATAGAATTTATGATCCAAGAAAAGGAGGTTGGTCAAGCACGGACAAATTAGGAGATAAATATCCAGATGTATCTCCTTATTCTTTTGCCCTCAATACACCGTTACAAGCTAAAGATCCTGATGGACATTTAGTGATATTTATTAATGGTATACATTCTGGTGATGGCGGAAAATCTTCTTATTGGGGTGGATATGATAAAATT
>CAIYQH010000150.1 GCA_903928285.1 uncultured Bacteroidales bacterium | reverse complement strand
TCCCTGTTCATCCCGGTGAGGACCGAATAGCCCAGGTCGACCGATTCGCTGCGTTCAGTAACATCGCGGATAACGATCACGGGGATGTTAAATCCCGGGGCCTCTTCCTGTACCCCTCCCGAATCGGTGATGATCAGCCGGGTGGTTTCATACAACCTGTACATCTCTATCAGCCCCAGGGGCGGAATCACCCTGACATTCGGATGATTCCCGAACAAGTCACTTTGCAGTTCGTGCTGAATAAACGGGGTTTTATGAGAAATCCATGTAAAGTTCAGCGAGGGATATTCCTCCGCCAGCGTTTTCACCGTTTCAACAAGGATATGAAAATTGCCGTTCTGGTTTTCCCTGCGGTGGCAGGTGATCATGACGTTTGTGGCCGTTGCAGGGAAACCGGTGTCCTGCATGGGACCCAGGGGCTGTGAATCCAGAGGTTTCAGGTACTCAATCACATCGGTGATGGTGTTCCCGGTGATAACGATCCGCTCTTCAGTAATGCCTTCCCGGAGCAGGTTTTCAGCTGCAACAGCGGTCGGGACGAAGTGCATGGCAGTGGTAAGCGAGATCATCCTGCGGAAATATTCTTCGGGAAAAGGATTCTCCATGTTGTGGGTCCTCAGCCCGGCTTCGATATGCGCAAAGGGGATTTCATTGAAGAAGGCGCTCATGGCGGCGCATGCACAGCTGGAGGTGTCGCCCTGCCCGATGATCATTTTGATCGTGTGTGTTTTCCGCAGATCATCGATGGCCTCCTGCAGCCCTGCCAGGATGCCGGCATAGGAGCGGCTGAGGGAATTATGGTGGTTTTTTTCCTCCAGGGAGATATCTGGAGAAAAGTTGAACGTTAAAAGCAGGTCCCTGGTCATTTCGTGGTGTTGCCCCGTGAAAACATAGACAAACTGCGCTTCCAGATTTTGCTTTTTAATTTCAACCATGACCGGAAGCAATTTGATAAATTCAGGACGGGTCCCGAAAATGACGAGATTTTTATCCATTGGTTCCTGTTATCTGCTTGTAAAATTCAACCATGTTTTTTGCCGTGATTTCTGAATGATAACAGGATTCACTGAGTTTCCTTGCATTGTCGCCGATTTCCCGGCAGAGTTCGGGCGATTGGCAGCACCTGATCAGCTGGCCGGCAAAATCCTCCGGGGTGTCGGCGATCAGGATGTTTTTTCCATGCTCATATTCAATGCCCTGCGCCCCGATCGAGGTGGAAATGATGGTTTTTCCAAGGGCCAGCCCCTCGATGATCTTCGCCCTGATCCCGCTTCCCGACCACAGCGGCACCATCATGATCTGCTTCTCCTCCTGGTATTGAAGCGGTGTATGAATAGCCCCGAGCACTTCAACCTGCTCCGACCTGTATTTATAAACCCACGCTGGCATGTCGTTGCCGGCGATGGAGAGTTTCATGGGCATCCCCTGCTGCACCAGGATCGGGTAGACAAAGTTAAAAAACCATTCAATGGCCTCGGCATTGGGCAGCCAGTTCATCGATCCGAGGTGATAAACCACCGGGGGACCGTGGTATTGCCTATGAAAATCATAGCCGCGGAGAAGGCAGTAATCGTATCCCATGGGGATGATCCTGACGGGTGTTTTCGCGGAGAAAGATGTAAAAAGAGCGGCATCTTCCTTCGTCAGTGCCATGATCCCATCAAGCCTGCCGGCAATGCCCTGATCAAACTTTTTAAGCCGGGACGTGGCAATCCCGAGGAAACACTTTTTGAACGGGTTCCCGACCCCTTCCAGGTATCTCTCCCAG
>CAIYQH010000149.1 GCA_903928285.1 uncultured Bacteroidales bacterium | reverse complement strand
TCGTTATGTCTTACGTACAGTTCAACTATATAATTTCCGGGTAACGAATAATTATGGACAGGGTTTGCAACTGTTGCAATATTGGCTGATCCGGATGCAGGATCGCCGAAGTTCCACCGGATCGAATCCGGGGGGGGCCAGATGTCGGATGTAAAGTTCACGGGATCGAGAGGGCATTCTCCTATATGATGAAAATAGGCCTTGTAGCGCTGGATGAACTGGGGTAAATCCATTCCTGTTATTTTTCCTGCTGTAGTTATTGCATTGGGGATAAAATTGCAGCCCAAGCCCTGAATTGTCGGGTCATGAATAACGAATAGGGAATCAACCAAAAGATGCGTTCCGTAAATTTTAAAATCAGGACCCATCTGAATCTTTGAACGATGATTCAGAGTCCCTATAATAGTTTCGCTCTGAACAACCTGTAAGGAATCATGGCTGCTGAGATCATATTGGAAAGTTTCCGTTTGATTCGGGTATCCCACCTTGTCACATGAAATATACAGGTATTTTGAATCAACGGAAAATTCTGCGGAATTGGGACTACAAATATGATTGTGGAATTTTCCTGGAATAAAAGTAAACAATGAGTTGATCTGACCGGTAACGTTATTCAGATGACAGAATTCAACGGTGTCGATAGGGGTATAATGCATTGAAATCAACCAGTTGCCATCATGACTGATTTTGATCTCCCTGCACTTATAATCAATGGCGTTATTGGTGTAGGTGTAATGGATGCGGCTCGGACTTAGAACTGGTAAAGTGACAAGCCCGGAAGAATTAACAAGATAAGATGCGAAAAAGTTACTGTCGGCATCGTAGATACGGGCAACGACCCATACATCCTTATTGTTAAAATGTTTCGTTCCCGTCAACCCGCTAATTATTTTGTTACCATAAGGTACCATAATATTCTTCTTGCCCGGCTCAATATCGCCAAGCGTATTATCCAGCCTCATATTTACGACAGAGTAATGAAGCCCGTTTGTAATACCAACAAACATTTGAAAAGTGCCGACTTCAAACAGGTAGTATAAACTGTCGTCCGCAATATCCCTGAAAGAAATACTATTTTGCACCTCGCCATACCAGGTGGATAACCCGCCTCCATTCGGCATAACCTGCAAGTTCCTGTTCCAAACGTTAAAGCAATTGGTAAAAAACAAAAGAGAACCGCCGGAGTCAGAAACACACGATGTCAACCCTTCTGTATTGACAGGATTGTTCATAAGCGCAACAGGAGGGGTAACATTAAATGTCAGACCTGCTTTATAAGAAAAATACCAATTGTTAGACTCTCCTTGAGAATAAACCGGTAATGGGCCCTGGCAAAATCCCAGTACAAAAAGAATAAAAAACCATATGCCGGGTCGCTTGATCACTTTTCTTTTTATAAACCATCTTTCACACACCTCACCCCAAACGCATTTTGCCTGGAGGAGCGATAATCTGGTCTTTGCAATTAATAAACCCATAACATTACATGGCTATTGCTTGTGTCGTAGGTTTCCAAATGAAAGCACGGTATCTACAGGAAAACTATTGCCCGACACCTGAACATAAATAAAAGAAAATAATGTTATAAAGATAACAATTTTGCTTTGATGGTTGCCTGACCACTTGCTCAATAAGAATGCCGCAATCTGTCCTCATGCATGCTATTGCTGACAGTTGCAACATCCACAAATTTAAACATTGTTAACATAATCAACATAATAGAAAGGTTATGAAAAACCCTGTCGTAAAGTTAAAAGGAACAAGGTTAATGGAGGGGAAAAGGGATATTTCGGAAAAATGAGGGGTAGTCTGCAGAGAAAAATGTGACATTATTTGATTTAAGTGCCTGGTATTGATTTGGATGTGATAAATACCCAAAAAATAAAATGCCGGGCATTTAAGTCAAATCTTCGGACGTTAAAGCGAAGTTAAAATTACAGATGAATGGGGTACAGAATAATTTTTTCTGAACGCTGATAAACAACTACTTGCCTATTATCGCAGAAACTGACAAGTATACCAGAATTGGAGCAGATTTTGATTGCCGCGGCAGATTTGGTTTAAGAAATATCTTAAATCAAGTCCATTTCCCGGAGTAACAGAATCAATCCTGAATTAGATTTTACATTGAATTCATTGCGCAACCTGGCCATGGTCTTTCCTACCGCCGATTCGGTCATACATAACTTGCCGCCAATTTGTTTTAATGTCAGTTCCTGCACGAAAAGGGAAAGAATGGCCTTCTCCGTTGGTTTAAGCCGGTGTTCATCATTTTCAGCAGGAACTGCCCCTGCAGAAACTTTCATCTCCGCCAGTCGCATTTTACAAAGATCTTCTCCTCTTGAAACACGTTTAATGACCTCCTTGATTATTCTTCGCTGGTCATTCTTTGTCAAATAAGCCTGAACGCCTGCTCGGCACATCTGAACTTCCCACACGGTACGTTCCTCTGAAGTGAGCACCACGATGGGTTTTTCTGGAAATGCTGCTTTTAACTTCCTGACATTTTCCGGAGGATCGGTGCCAGGGATGAGAAGGTCCAGCAATATCAGGTCAAAGGAGCCCGGATCATGTGCAAGCGCTTCCACGATCGTTCCAGCACTGCAGGTGATGGCCATATCGTCCCGGTCGCTCCTGAATCTCGCACGAAGTCCGTCAACAACCATCCAGTGATCTTCAATTGATAATATTCTGATCATCTTTTTTGTCTGTCAGTTGGAAGAATACTTGTCTTTTTTCAACGGAATGGTAATGGCATAATCCGTCCCGAACCCTGGCCGGGAATCCAGTTCTACTTTCCCATTTAAGAGTGTAACCCTTTCCAGGATGTTGCTCAACCCGGTTCCATTCCCATCAGTTTTCCCCCTGTCAAAACCCGGTCCATCATCATTGTAATTCAATGACATCCTGGTTTCGTCAAAGGCAATTGTAAGACGCACTCTGGAATCGGATGCATGTGTCATGGCGTTGGTGAGCAATTCCTGGACAATCCTGAACAGGTGGATCTTTAGCTCTCTTGACATTTCCGGGTACTTTTCAGGTGCCTGTAATTCCAGATCAAGTCCGGTCATTTTTATGCAGTCGGTGCACAATCCGCTGATGGACTCTTCAAGGGTGAATCGTTCAACCCAGGCCCGGTTCATTCGATGCGACATCTCCCTCACAGCCTGACGGATCTCAGATC
>CAIYQH010000148.1 GCA_903928285.1 uncultured Bacteroidales bacterium | reverse complement strand
TCATCAAAAACTCGCATTAAAAATCCTCTATTGTCACAAAATGGCTCCAACAGAATTTCCATGACTCCGGGAAATTTTTTATTTTTCAGAATGCGCATAGTTGTCGAAATATATGAATCCCTTGCTGACGATCCAATATTGATAAAAATACGTGTGCAAATCGATGATCTATTCCCATATTTTCCATACAGGGTTTTCTTTCCACATTTTTTCAAGAAATTGATTATCTCTGTAAGTGTCCATACATTGCCAGAAATCAGGATGTTTGAAAACTGATAATTGGTGGTTTTCTACAATTCTGTCAATAGGAAGTTTTTCGAGATCCACGGTTGGATCATCTGGAATGAGATTCAGGAATTCACTCTTGAAAACGAAATATCCTCCATTGATAGGACTCTGATGTTCAATATCTTTTAGTTGTTGTTTGAAATGAGTGACCATATTGCCATCTGTTATGAGATCGCCAAAGCGCGATGGTGGGAAAACGCCTGTAACAGTACCGACCGTATCCATTTTGATATTGAATTCTATCAGTTTTCCTATATCTACATTACTTACGGCATCTCCATAAGTTAGCATGAAACGGTCGCCAGTAATATATGGACTGCATAACTTTACACGGTATCCTGTCATTGATTCTGCACCAGTCTCCACAAGCGTGACTTTCCAGTTTTCAGCAACCTTTTCTGCATGGGCTGAAACTTTTCCATCCTGTTCAAAGTCTATTGCAATATTGTTATTACGATTAAAATAGTTGAGAAAATAATTCCGGATAACATTTCCTTTATAACCCAATGCAAGAATAAATTCATTGTGACCATAAAAAGAATAATGTTTCATAATATGCCATAAAATAGGCTTCCCACCTATCTCCACCATAGGTTTGGGTTTGTATTCTGTTTCTTCGCGTAAACGGGTCCCCATACCACCGCAAAGGATTATTGTCTTCATGAATTATACAAATAATGCGCTGGAAAAAATGAATGTTTGAGTTAAGAGGAGTTGTAAAGGATGTCTATTGTTGTTAGCCATTTTATGAAGGATCCTTGGTTGCTCTTTAATTTTGTTGTTTTTCAGATATCTCGATTTGGTTACGATCACCAATTATGGTATTCACAGGGGTTATATACCGCGTTAACATAAATAGCAAGCCTGTCGGCCACCACCAGTTCCTTAAAATACCCCCACAACAACAGTTTCATTCCGCCTGTTACCATATCGTAATCGAAGGTGTGTATCTCCCTGAGTTGTGGCAATAATTTTTGCGGCCGTTCAATGGGGCCCTGGGTGATACGGGGAAAGAACAGGAGGTACAGCGAGAAATAACCGAAATGTCGTTCCGGCACGATGTTTTTCCTGTTGATCTCGATATGATAACTGATCACAGTGAAAACCAGGTAGGAGAGCCCCAGTGGGATGATCATCCGGGTGATGGTATCGACACGGTAGAACCAGTCGACAAAATATAAATGGATCCTCATATCGGGAAAGAAAAAGTTAAAATACTTGAAAAAAGCGAGAACCAGGATGTTTAATAAAACGATGGCAGTTAATACTTGCTTTCCGTTTCCACGCTCATTGGCCTTGAACAACCACCTCCCGCCGAAATAAT
>CAIYQH010000147.1 GCA_903928285.1 uncultured Bacteroidales bacterium | reverse complement strand
TGATTTACACATTCAAAGGGCAGTTGAAATATCAATGAACGAAGTTCGTCCGGGAACCGGTAAAGTAAAACCAAAACCGGTCAAAATATTTACGAACTATAGGGAGATGATAGACAGTAATGATATTGATGCCATCGTAATTGCAACGCCGGATCATACCCACGCACAAATTGCGATGGATGCGGCCAAAGCTGGCAAACATGTTTTTCTTGAAAAGCCAATGACGCATAGCATCGAAGAGGCGATTGAGCTAAGAAAAGCGGTTAAATCATCCCGAATTGTTTTTCAGCTAGGGCATGAAAACCGTCAGCAAATGAGTTTTAAAATAGCTGGGGAGATGTACCGGGAAGGAGTTCTGGGTGACGTTTCAATGATACAGACATACACTAACCGGAACTCTCCCGATGGCGCCTGGATAAGAAAAAGGGAATTCGACCACCTGGGCAATCCGTCAACCATTAACTGGAAAGAATTTTTAGGCAATGCCCCCTGGATGGAATTTGACCCTAAAAGGTATTTTAACTGGCAGCGCTACAGCGACTACGGAACTGGTATTATTGGCAACGACTTTTCCCATACCTACGATTGCGTAAATCAGGTTTTAGGCCTTGGTATCCCTGAAACTGTAGTTGCAATGGGTGGTCAGTATTATTATAAGAACCATGGCGATATGCCTGATGTGATGAATGCCATATTTAGCTATCCGGACAGAAGTCTGACTTTGACATATGATGCCACCTTAAAAAACGGAATATACCGTCAATCGCAAATCCTGGGTTCCGAAGCAATCATGGATATTGACAATGCAATCATGTTGTTTAAGGATAGTAATTCCGACCGGTACAAAAATATTGAGATGAATCCCGACAATCCGATCTATTATTATGAACCTGCAGATGCTGACGCGGTTACGTCCGCTACAACGAAGTCATATATGAAACGCGGATATGGACCTACCTATATTGACGGTAAAGTGATTGATGCCACCTTCCTCCATTTTAAAGAATGGATAGATGCTATCCGGGGATTCGGGAAAACAAGTTGTGATATTGATGCCGGTTTTGAAGAATCGGTCACTTTTAATCTGGCAAATCTTGCATTCACCCACAACTCTCTTGTCAGATGGGATAAGATCAATGAAAAGGCAATAATCGGATAGTCAGTTATAAGTTATGAATTATTACATCAACCAGCAATTATCAATTACTTTGAAAGATGAATACAGATAAAACAGAAACGGCATGCTATTCAGATTGGCAAACATTCTCCCTGACTTTTTTGCGCATTTTGATTGGGTGGCATTTCCTGTACGAGGGATTAGTAAAGCTTAATACCGAGGGCTGGACAGCCAAAGGTTATTTACTTGGTTCAGTCGGTCCTTTTGCCCCCCTTTTCAAGCGTATGGCACAGTCCGATTTCATCCTCAATATTGTTGATATCCTAAATGAGTGGGGCTTGGTGATTATTGGATTGTGCTTGTTTCTGGGGCTACTATCAAAACAATGTATGATTTTCGGGATTCTACTACTCTCATTTTATTATCTTGCCTACCCCCCTTTTGCCGGCCTGGGAATCAATACACATGTCGAAGGAAGTTACTGGAT
>CAIYQH010000146.1 GCA_903928285.1 uncultured Bacteroidales bacterium | reverse complement strand
TTGTTAGGCCAACTTCCATGCAAACCGCGAATTGTCAGGTTGCGTATGCCCTGCGTTCCGTAATTGGTAAATATGATCATATGAAAATCAACCGCAATGAGTTACATCAATTTTGATAAGAACCAGCTGGTAAATCTGGAATACTCGTTAAACCGTGAGGTTTTGAGATCAAACAGGGCAGGATCCTATGCCAATTCAACCATCATCAACTGCAACACGCGTAAGTACCATGGTATGCTGGTAACCTCGCAGCCCGGTATTGACAATGAAAATCATGTGCTGCTCTCTTCGCTGGATGAAACAGTGATCCAGATGGAATCGGATTTCAACCTGGGGATCCATAAATACCCGGGAGGGATCTACAAGCCAAAAGGGCATAAATATATCAGGGACTTTGTGACGGAGCCCTATCCCAAGATGACCTACCGGGTTGGCGGGGTAATCCTCACCAAGGAGATGGTCTTTACCACGCGCGAAGACCGGATGATCATCAAATATACGCTTGTGGAGGCCCATTCGCCTACCAAAATGCGGCTCACCCCGTTCCTGGCCTTCCGGAACATCCATGCCCTGAGCCGGGAGAACATCCTCGCCGATAAAAAATATGAAAAGGTAAAGCTGGGAATCAAGGTACGGATGTACCAGGGTTATACCGACCTGTTCATGCAGATTTCCAAACCCAATGAATATACCCATGTTCCCGACTGGTATTACAATATAGAGTATCAGGAGGAGATGGAGCGCGGTTTTGAATACCAGGAGGATCTTTATGTTCCCGGATTTTTCGAATTTGAGATCAAACCCGGCGAAAGCGTATTTTTCGCCGCCGGCACCAAAGAGCTGAACACTGCGTCGATGAAACGCACCTTTGATGCAGAGTTGGAGAAAAGGATCCCCAGGAACAATTTCACTAATTGCCTTACCAATGCCGCACAGCAGTTCGTGGTGAAAAAAGGCAAGGGTACCGAAATCATCGCAGGGTTTCCCTGGTTCGGACGTTCTGGCCGCAGCACCTTTATCTCACTTCCCGGGCTGACCCTGGTGAACGGAGATTTTGCCACGTTCAGAGCCATCATCGACACCATGATCTCGGAGATGAAGGGGCCGCTGTTCCCCAATTTCGGTTGCGGCAGCAGGACCACCTATAATTCGTCGGATGCTTCCCTGTGGTTTTTCTGGGCTTTGCAGCAATATGCATTGTTTTCGGGCGAGAAGAAAGAAATCTGGCCCACCTATGGCAAAAAGATGAAGCTGATCCTGGAGGGTTACCGTAACGGTACCGACTTCAATATCCAGATGGACACCGATGGGTTGATCAATGCCGGCGTACCCGGGATAGCGCTTACCTGGATGGATGCCATTGCCCATGGAAAGCCCGTGACACCCCGCATCGGGAAAACTGTCGAAGTGAATGCCTTATGGTACAATGCCATCATGTTCAGCCTGGAGATGGCCCGTCTTGACGGCGATGTTGATTTTTGCAAGGAATGGGAAGAAATTTCCTGCCTGATACCGGGGGCGTTTTTCGAAACCTTCTGGAGCCCTGAAAAACGTTACCTGGCCGATTTCGTGGATGGAACATACAAGGACTGGACAGTCAGGCCCAACATGGTCATTGCAACCTCGCTTCCCTATTGCCCGGTACGCGAGGAGATCCGCAAGGATGTACTGAGCAGGGTCAAACAGGAGTTGCTGACCCCCCGGGGATTGCGTACCTTGACGCCAAAGAGCCCAGTTTACAAGGGGTCCTATTTCGGCGATCCCGATACCCGCGACCTGGCATATCACCAGGGAACGGTAACCCCCTGGCTCCTTGGACATTTTGTTGAGGGATACCTCAGGATTCACGGGAAAAGCGGGATTTCCATGATCAAATCGCTGTACGAAGGATTTGAACCGGAGATGACAGCACACGGTATCGGAACGATCTCCGAACTCTACGACGGCGATCCGCCCCATACCGGCCGTGGCGCCATCTCAATGGCCTGGTCGGTGGCCGAATTGCTCAGGATCGACTATATGATCAGAAAACAAGAGAAAGTATAAACAACATCTCCTCATATCCCCTTGTTTATTCCGGGGGTTTGTGGACCGAAGCTTAATCATTAATAAAAAAAGAATGCGCGTACTAATGTTTGGTTGGGAATTCCCCCCGCATATTACCGGCGGTTTGGGTACTGCCTGTTTCGGGCTGACAAAAGGCCTTGTGAAACACGGCGTTGAGGTAATATTCGTGGTTCCCAAAGCCTTTGGTGATGAAACCAAGGAGGGGTTCCGGCTGGTCAATGCCAGCGAGGTAGTCCTGGATTTCAGCAAAACCGAAACCCGGGAGCATTGGGACAAGATCCAGTTCATGGAGATCGGGTCGAACCTGGTGCCTTACCTTGACCCTGAAGAGTTTGAGAAGGTGGTCACCACCGATCAGCTCAGCTCGTCGGAGGAGCAGCATTCGGTTTTTTCAAAGCAATATACCTTTTCGGGAAAATACGGGCCGAATCTCATGGAGGAGGTTTCACGGTACGCACTGGTGGCTTCTTCCATCGCAGCAAGCAATACCTTCGATGTCATTCATGCCCACGACTGGCTGACCTATCCTGCAGGGATCACGGCCAAGAAGATCACCGGGAAACCGCTGGTGGTGCATGTACACGCCACCGAGTTTGACCGTTCGGGCGAAAATGTAAACCAGCCGGTATATGATATTGAGCGGCAGGGGATGACCGAAGCCGACCTGGTGATCACTGTCAGCAATCTTACGCGCCAGATCGTCATCGAAAAATATGGTATTCCTGCCGAGAAGGTGATCACCGTGCACAACGCCGTTGAACCTGTCGACAGGCCCGACCTGGAGGGAGTTACCAAGCATGTAAAAGAAAAGGTGGTGACCTTCCTCGGGCGTGTGACCTACCAGAAGGGGCCCGATTATTTTGTCGAAGCGGCCTATAAGGTGTTGAAGCGCGACTCGAACGTACGTTTTGTCATGGCAGGTTCGGGCGACCTGCTCAACCGCATGATCCGCAGGGTTGCCCAGCTTAAGATTGCCACCAAGTTCCATTTTACGGGATTCCTGGCCGGTCCGGAGGTTGACACTATGTTCGCCATGAGCGATGTTTATGTGATGCCATCCGTATCGGAACCCTTCGGGATTTCCCCCTTGGAGGCCATGCGTTCGAACGTTCCTGTGGTGATCTCGAAACAGTCGGGAGTGGCCGAAGTGCTGCAACATGCGCTGAAGGTCGATTTCTGGGATATCGACGCCCTTGCCGACGCCATTTACGGAATTCTTCACTATGAAGGGTTGAGTAAGATGTTTATCCGCTACGGGAAGTCGGAGGTTGACAACCTGATTTGGGAAAATGCCGCCATTAATGTAATTGAAGTTTATAATCAAGCTGTTTTATAATTGATCATATGAGATCCATCTGCCTCTATTTCCAGGTACATCAGCCGTTCAGGCTGCGAACCTACCGGTTTTTCAACATCGGACAAGATCATCACTATTATGATGACTACCAGAACCGCCATATCATCCGCAGGGTTTCTGAAAAGTGCTACCTGCCGGCCAACTCCCTGATGCTCGAACTCATCAGGGAGTATGGCGCCGCCTTCAGGGTTAGCTATTCCATTTCGGGAACGGCCCTTGAACAGTTGCAAACTCATGTTCCGGAGGTGATCGACAGCTTCAAGCAACTTGCCGATACCGGCCAGGTCGAATTTATCGCGGAAACCTACGCCCATTCGCTTGCATCGCTCACCAACAGGGATGAGTTTGTGAACCAGGTGGAGATGCATGCCGCCAAAATCGAAGAGTTGTTCGGCAAGCGTCCGACAACTTTCAGGAATACCGAACTGATATACTCCGACAAGATCGGCGAGATGGTGGCCGACATGGGATTTCACACCATGCTGACCGAAGGCGCCAAGCATATCCTCGGGTGGAAAAGTCCCAATTTCATGTATTGTAACAGGAACAACCCGAAGCTGAAGGTGCTGTTGCGCAACTTCAGGCTGAGCGACGACCTGACCTTCCGGTTCTCCAACCAGGACTGGTCGGAATGGCCCCTGACAACCGAAAAGTTTGTGAACTGGATCGAAAAGGTTGATAAGAACGAAGAGGTGGTCAACCTTTTCCTCGACTATGAAACCATCGGTGAACACCAGTGGAAGGAGACAGGGATATTTGATTTCTTCAAATTCCTTCCCGGAACTGTCTTTTCGAAATCGAATTTCAAATTCAGCACTCCGGAGGAGTTGTACAACGAACTTCAGCCTGTGGCGGCCATCTCGGTACTTCATCCCATTTCATGGGCCGATGAGGAACGCGACCTCACCGCCTGGCTGGGCAATGAACTGCAGGACGAGGCCTTCGCCAAATTGTACTCCTATGCTGCGAAGATCAGGAATTGTAAAAACAGCCAGATCCTGAAAGACTGGCTCTACCTGCAAACCAGTAACCATTTCTACTACATGTGCACCAAATGGTTCTCGGCAGGTGAAGTTCATAAATATTTCAATCCATACGGATCGCCCTATGAGGCCTTTATCAATTACATGAATGTCCTTACCGACTTCATGATCAGGGTTGATGAGGATGCAGAGGCTGCACAGGCTGCCATGGATGAAGCGGTTGTACCGGCAGAAAAAGCTGTTGCATCCAAAGCAGCAGCAAAGACTTCCAAAACAAAAAAGGTTGTCGCCAGAGCTCCGGAAAAGAAGGCTGATGCGAAGGCGAAAGCGGTGAAAACAACTAAAAAGGAGACTGACACAAAGGCAACTGTTGCGAAAGCAACTAAAAAAGAGGTAAAACCGAAAACAAAAGCTGCTGTCAATTTAAAATCAGCAGGAGGCAAAAAAGATTCACGCAAGGCATAATTCAAATGCCGGCAAGAGAAAAATCATACATAAGAGACGTCTATAGAATTATTCAGAAAACCAACTAATTGATGATAAAGGATAAACTGCTCGTAACTCCCGACTATTTGTTCGAGACGAGTTGGGAGGTATGCAACAAAATCAGCGGAATTCATACTGCCATATCAACCAAAGCAAAAACACTCGCAGAAGAGTTCAAAGACAACTATATTCTCATCGGGCCCGATGTTTGGAAGGAGACCCATCAGAACCCGGAATTTACCGAGGACAAATTTTTATACAAGTCGTGGCGCGAGGTTGCCGAAAACGAAGGGTTACGGATAAAAATCGGCCGCTGGAAGATCCCGGGAAGCCCTGTGGTCGTTTTGGTTGACTTTACCTCCTTTTTTTCGGAGAAAGACAAGATTTTCGCCCATTTCTGGGAACATTATAAACTGGATTCCCTTTCGGGCGACTGGGATTATATCGAGCCTGCCTTTTTTGGCTATGCCGCAGGCCTGATCATCGAGAGTTTTTATAACTGTAACCTGTCGCATCACGACAAGATCGTGGCCCAGTTTCATGAATGGAAGACAGGAACGGGAATTTTATACCTGAAGGAGATGGTCCCCCAGATCGGAACAGTCTTCACCACCCATGGCACTGTGGTTGGCAGGAGTATCGCCAATGCAGGATTACCGTTATATACCAACCTGCTGAACTATAATGCCGAAGCCATCGCCAAGCAGTTTGGCGTCATGGCCAAGTTTTCGCTGGAGAAACTTTCAGCCCATGAGGCTGACTGTTTTACCACCCTGAGTGAGATCACCAACAGCGAGTGCCGCCATTTTCTTGAAAAGGAGGTGGACCTGCTTACTCCGAATGGTTTCGATGATGCCTGGGTGCCCGCCAATGAAGTCTTTCCTGAAAAACGCACTGCTGCGCGCGGGAAATTACTGGATGTCGCCGGCGCCCTGATGGGTGAAGCACTCCCCAAAGACAGCGTGCTGATCCTGAACAGCAGCCGTTTCGAGATCAGGAACAAAGGCATCGAGATTTTTATTGATGCGCTCGGGATTCTGAACAAACAACCAAAACTGGCACAGCCAGTGGTCGCATTCATTGCCGTGTCATCGGGACTCAACGGGCCCCGGAAGGACCTGGCCGACCGTATGGTTTCAGGTGAACCCCGCCAGCCCCGCCAGGAAGATTATGCCACCCATGTGCTGGCCGACCCCGATAACGACCTGATCCTTCGTAAAATAAAATCTGTTGGATTGCTAAACCGGCCTGAAGATATGGTGAAGGTAGTCTATATCCCGACTTACCTGAATGGCACCGACGGGATCTTTAACCTTCGCTATTATGATCTGCTGATTGGCTTTGACGGTACTGTTTATCCATCCTATTACGAGCCCTGGGGATATTCCTCCCTCGAAAGCCTCTCCTTTCATATCCCGACGATCACCACTTCGCTCACGGGATTCGGGCAATGGATCAAGACCCTGTTTCCCACTGTCAAGGACTGTACCTCTGTCATCGAACGCAATGATGACAATGACCAGGAGGTTGTTCAGAATATTGTGAAAAACATTCTGAATTGTCTCTCCAAAACGGAAAAGGAGATCATCAAGGTCAGGATCAAGGCTTACGAAATTTCAAGGTCGGTATTATGGAAAAACCTGATCGGTAATTACAATGAGGCTTACTCGGAAGCAATCTCCAAGACCGTGACCAGGGCCGAATTGTATGCCGGTAAACAGCCACAGTTGCTGGCTACGTTACCGAAAAGCAGCACTGACGCCAGGCCCGACTGGAGAAAGATATTGATACAGCAGCGTGTCCCCGAAAACCTGGCCAGTCTTGAACGCCTGGCAAAAAATCTCTGGTGG
>CAIYQH010000145.1 GCA_903928285.1 uncultured Bacteroidales bacterium | reverse complement strand
GGAATATTTATCGTAAGCGCCGATATTGCCCGCATGGTAGGCTCTCCCGGCTGGCTGATGACCGTTTGGATCATCACAGGTTTTATGACCATTTTTGCCGCGCTAAGCTACGGCGAACTTGCCGGCATGTTCCCAAAGGCGGGCGGCCAGTATGTCTACCTGAAGGAGGCCTACAACCCGTTAACGGGTTTCCTTTACGGCTGGACCCTCTTCCTTGTGATCCAGGCCGGCACCATCGCCGCCGTGGGCATGGCCTTTGCCAAATTTACAGGGGTTCTGATACCCTGGGTTTCGGAGTCGGTGGTTTGGTTCAGCCTGAAGGTGGTCCAATTCGGGCCCTTTGATTTCGGACTCTTTTCCATCAAACAATTTGACCTTGGATTTGTTAAATTCGGCCCCGTTCAGCTGGTTGCCATCGGGTCGATCGCCTTCCTGACATGGGTCAACACCCGCGGGATCAAAGAGGGAAAGAAGGTGCAGAATGCCTTTACCTCCGGCAAGTTTGTCCTGCTGGTGCTTTTTATCATCATCGGGTTGGCCTTTGCATCCAATTCCTCCGCCATCCACCTCAACAGTTCCATCTTCTGGAGCGCTGAAAAGGCAGGTGCCGGCGGGCAGCATCTTCCGCTCACAGGGATGGCCATTATCGCCGCCATCGGCATGGCCATGGTGGGCAGCCTCTTTTCGTCGGATGCCTGGAACAATATTACCTTCACCGCCGGCGAGGTGATCAACCCCAGGAAAAACATCCCCCTGAGTCTTTTCCTGGGAACGCTTTTTGTGACCATCCTTTACCTGCTTGCCAATATCGTTTACATAACAGCCCTGCCGGTCAGGGGAGATCCCCACGGTGCCGATGTGGCGGCCAGAGGGATGCAGTTCGCCCTGAACGACAGGCTTGGCACAGCATCCATCTCCGGCATTTTCGGCAACTACACCGTGCTGATCATGGCTGCCTTTATCGTTATTTCCACCTTCGGATGCAACAACGGGCTGATCCTTGCAGGGGCGAGAGTCTACTATGCCATGGCTGCCGACAAGGTATTCTTTAAAAAGGTAGGCACCCTGAACGGCAAAGGTGTTCCCGCAACCGGGCTGGTGATCCAGGGCATCTGGGCCGGGTTGCTGTGCCTGTCGGGCACCTACGGGCAGCTGCTCGATTACGTGGTTTTCGCAGTGCTGATCTTCTATGTCCTCACCATTTCCGGGCTTTTCCTGCTCCGAAAGAACCGTCCCGACATCGAACGGCCTTACAAGGCATTTGGTTACCCTGTCATTCCCCTGATATACATCCTGCTGGCCTTGGTGGTCATGGGAATTTTATTAATTTACAAGCCTGAATATACCTGGCCGGGTTTATTTATCGTTATACTGGGGATCCCTGTCTACTTTTTGTGGAATAAAAAGTAGGGCATGGTGCGGGTGTTTGATTTCCGGAAACCAAATCAAGTTAAACCACAATGACACGAAGAAGGCACAATGCACGCAAGGAATTCCATTGTGACCATTGTGGTTAAGAGTCTCACTCCCCTTGAAGGGGAGGATCAGGGGAGGGTCATTTATTTTAAAAATCATATTGTAACCTATTATTATTTAACTAACTGCGGATTTTGAACGAATTCAGAAGATGGTTCTTTTACGGCTGCTGGCTTGCCGTTGCATTTTTTTTCCCCCTCACTGTTTTTGCACAATGCCCTGTTGTAAACAATGTCTTTGGCGAAGGCGAGCAAATCAGTTACACCGTATCCTACAACTGGGGCCCTGTTTGGGTTAATGCCGGGCTGGTGACCTTCTCCGCTGAAAAGGAGATGGTTCACGGCAGGCAGGCCTGGCATTTTAAAAGTACCGGGAAAAGTTATCCATCGTACGATGTCCTCTTCAAGGTACGCGATTATTATGATTCGTGGGTCGATCCGGAGACCTTCCACTCGGTCGACTTCCGCCGTTATACCTTTGAAGGCGGCTATTCCATCCTGAACACCCTGTTCTTTGACCAGGCGTCACAACGGATAATCTCAAACACCAAGTGCAACAACAAACCCGTTCGTACCGACACCCTGGCGATGCAGGCCTGCGCCTTCGACATGCTTTCGTCCATTTATTACACAAGAACCCTCGATTTTTCCGATTTCCGCCCCGGGATAAAGCGGGATGTGACAGTTTTGATCGACGGCTCCTATTATGATATCTATATCCGTTCCATCGGGAGGGAGACAGTTGAAAGCGGCGACGGAAAGCGATACAAATGCATCAAGTTCGCAGCTAAAATGGTGCAGGGGACGATTTTCAAGGGAGAAGAGGATGTGCTGGTGTGGGTAACCGACGATGCCAATAAAATACCGGTATATATCGAAGCAAAGATAATCGTTGGTACGATCAAGGCATACCTGAAGGATATGAAGGGTTTGAAAAACCCCGTTACATCGCTTGTTAAATAAATTGATTGATCGGAATCATACAAGGAGATATGTATTGTAAATGACCTGTATGTTTTTCTTAGAGAGGGTCATATACATAAACAAATTAAATATCGTTTACGTTTCAGAAAAAGAATGAAGAATTAACCACAATGTCACCAAGAAGGCACAAGGAACACAAAAAACCCCATTGTGAACATTGCGTAAATCATTGTGAACATTGTGGTTAAAGAAAACTTCATGATTATGGGATAAGGTTTCATACGAAAAAAGACAAAACAGTAAATAGCCTCTAATTCAACCTATATTCAAAAAAACAAAAAATATGAACGAAACTACCTGCGATATCTGTAAAAAGAGTTTCCCGGAAGACCAGCTGATCGAAGGTCACGGGATCCGCCATGAAATAGAAAAGCTGATCGTTGCCGATCATCCAGGATGGAACGACAACAGCCATCTCTGCAAGGAGGACTTTGACACCTACCGGATCCGTTATATCACAGGCATTATGGAGGAGGAGAAAGGAAGTATCCGGGTGCTGGAAGATGCCGTTATCAATAGTATCAAGGAAAATGAGATGATCACCTACTCCTCCAGGATTCTGAATGAACCGGCAACTTTCGGGGAGAAGATATCCGACAAGGTTGCCTCTTTTGGCGGGAGCTGGAAATTCATCATCTCCTTTTTCACTATCCTGATGGTCTGGATCCTGATCAATAGTTTGTACCTGATGACTCAGCCCTTCGACCCCTATCCCTTCATCCTGCTGAACCTGGTATTGTCGTGTGTTGCCGCCATCCAGGCCCCGATCATCATGATGAGCCAGAACCGGCAGGAGATGAAGGACCGCCAGCGGTCGGAAAACGATTACAAGATCAACCTCAAATCGGAGATCGAGATCAGGACCCTGCATGAGAAGGTCGACCACCTGCTGCTCGATCAGTGGTCAAAGATGATGAGCATCCAGGAGATCCAACTCGAGTTGCTGGAGGAGATCAGGAAGAAAACCGACAATCAGGAAGCCCGCCCCGCTTAAACAGACAATACGGTTTATCATCCTGAACAGGCTTATCTGAATATCTCAAGGCAAAACTGTAAAAACGAACGAAAACGATGAAGCTTATTGCCGACAGCGGATCAACAAAGACAACCTGGGTGCTTCTTGATGGTGCCAGGGTGAAAAAGACCATCAACACCGGCGGGTTAAATCCCTATTTCCACAACTCCGAAAGCGTTGAGGCGGTCATCAGGGCTGACCTTGCCCCTTTCCTGGTAGAAGACCAGGTTCACGAGGTCCATTTTTACGGGGCAGGCTGTTCGACCGACTACAACAACAGCATGATCCGGGATGCCATCCGGATCTTCTTCCGCAAGTCGGAAATATCGGTCTATCACGATATCCTGGGCGCCGCTCGGGCCCTTTTCGGCAATGGCAGCGGTATTGCCTGCATCCTGGGCACCGGCTGCAACTCCTGCTATTACGACGGGACGACGACCCGCTCGATGGTTGACTCGCTGGGATACCTCTTCGGCGATGAGGGCGCCGGTTCCTACCTGGGAAAACTCTTTTTAAGGGCCTATCTCCGCAAGGAGCTGCCTGCTGAGTTACGCGAGGCTTTTGACAAACAGTATGGCTTTACCCTTGAAGATATCCTCAATTCCCTGTACAACAGACCCTCACCGAACCGGTTCCTGGCATCGTTCAGCCTTTTTCTAAGCCCCAACCGCGAACATCCCTTTATCCAGGAGCTGCTGGAACGCTCGTTCCGCGATTTTTTCGAAGCGCATATCCAACGATATGAGAACTACCGGCAGACACCCATCGGTTTTATCGGTTCCATCGCCCATATCTACAGGGATGTGCTTGAACGCGTGGCTGAACAGGAGGGTGTGGTTATTGCCAGGATTTTATCATCGCCGGCCGAAGGGCTGATCGAATACCACAGGGATATTATGTTGCAATGACATCCTGTATTTCCGGAAGTCCCATTACGCCGGCCATATCGCCGGGGGAAAACCATTGATATTCAGGATCTTTTTTAAACCAGGTCAGTTGTCGTTTGGCGTAGCGCCGGGTGTTGATCTTGATCTTGCTCACGGCAAATTCAAGAGAGGTAAGTCCTTCAAAGTGATCAAACAGCTCCCTATAGCCCACGGTGTTGAGGGCATTCAGCAACCGGTGGGGATGAAGCGCCAGAGCCTCCTCATACAGCCCGGCTTCAAGCATCGAATCCACCCTGTGGTTGATATTCCGGTAGAGCAGTTCACGCGGCAGGTCCAGTCCCAGTTTGAGGGTTCTGAAGGGGCGCTGTTTAGGCTTGTTTGACCGTAAAGAGGAATAGGGAACGCCGGTCATGCGGCAAACCTCCAGGGCCCGCATCAGCCGTGCCGGGTTTGCCATGTCAACCTGCAGTGCATAACCAGGATCCGCAATCCGCAACGCATTCTGCAATGCGCCAATGCCCGATGTTGCCAGCATCTCCTTCAACGCCTCCCTGATAACGGGGTCGGGATCGGGCAGTTGATCGATACCGTGACACACTGCGTTGATATACAGTCCCGACCCGCCAGTCATAACGACTACCCGGCAGGTCCTGAAAAGATCGTCCAGCAGCGCCAGCACCTCCTCTTCAAAACGCGAAACATTATAGCCGTCGCTGATCGACAACTGATGTACAAAATGGTGTTTAACCTTCGAAAGTTCTTCAGCGGTGGGAGCTGCGGTCCCGATGTTCATCTCCCGGTAGAATTGGCGGGAATCGGCTGAAATGATCTCTGTGGAAAGGCGGCGGGCAAGATTGATGGCGAATGACGTTTTGCCTACCGCCGTCGGACCTGCAATAACGACCAGCAACGGGTCGTCAGAAGTCATCGGAATACTGGTCGAACCCCGACAGCCGTTTATCAAGGCTTTCGATGTCTTCGTAGTCCTCGATGTGGTCCAGCTTTTCATCGCCCTCATCCTCATCCCCATCCTGGTCGGCATAGGAATACTGGCTGTCGACGGTATCTTCGGTTTCATGGCTGTCAAAAACGGTGATATCCTCGTCGGCGATCAGGTTTCCCAGTTCACTCTCGATGGCAGCCAGTTCATGTTCATCTTCGACAATGTCATCAAACTTCACAAGCGCTTCAATCTTCGGAAGAGGGACCTTGGGTGTGGTTACCCTGTGAACGGGCGCGGCATGCTGAACAGGCACCGGTTGTTCGGCCTTTTTGGGCAGTTCAGAAACGCGTTTGATACAACGTGGAAACGAGACCATCCCATCGGAGGGAAAGATCTTAAACAACTCGATATAAAAAGAAAAGTGTTCCCTTCCGTCGAATTCATAGATCATCCGCTGATGCGGATCTTCGATATAGTCCTTAATCTTGGTACTCTTCATCAATGGCAGCGCAACCGCCTCGGTGACCACCTGGTCGAGATCATCGTCATACCTCCGGACCTGGCGCTTTTCGGCCTTCAGGGAGATCTCCTTATCCTTTTTGTACTTCTTGTCAGTCATGAAAAAGGAGGCCTGGTCACAATGTAGCAACTCAGAAGAATCTATAATAATATGATGAAAATCAAGAAAAGTCTGGTTGGGCTGAATTTCAACCTCCCTTAAAAACCCGTCATGATCTTCACATGTAATCCTGAAACGATAAATCAACATGGCTATCCTGCGCTTAATCCGGGTCAAAAATATAAAATTCTCTGAAATATCCTACATCTTAAAAAAAATGTAACCTATTTTTCTTTTGGATAACTTGTGGCCCGGTGGAAAATTATCCTGACTGCTTCTGTTGTGTTTCTTTCAACGAACAACGGGTACGAGTCCGTGTTTTATGCCAGCCTCCAGCATCAGCTGCCACGCAGCATCATAGTCGTTCGGGATTACGCCATCGAGAATGGCTTCGGTGATCTCCTCCTTGATGACCCCGACCATCCTGGAGGGTTCAATCCCAAAGGTTTGCATGATCAGTTCCCCCGTTATCGGTGGCTGCCAGTTGCGAAGCTTGTCTTTTTCCTCGATCTCCTTCAGTTTGTTCCGGACGATCCCGAAATTTTTAATATACCGTTTGATCTTATCCGGGTTTTTCGAAGTGATGTCGGCATTGCACAGCAACATCAGGTCGTCGATGTCGTCGCCCGCTTCGAACAGGAGCCTCCGCACGGCCGAATCGGTGACCACATCTTCGGCCAGAACGATCGGACGGAGGTGCAGCAGCACCAGTTTTTCAACATACCGCATCTTTTCGTTGAGCGGCAGCTTCAGCTTGCGGAAGATCTGGGGGACCATCTTTGCGCCGCGGAACTCGTGGGCATGGAAGGTCCAGCCGGTACCCTGAACGAACTTTTTGGTCAATGGTTTGGCGATATCGTGCAATATGGCGGACCACCGCAGCCACAGGTTGTCAGAAACAGAGGCGACGTTGTCGAGAACGGCCAGAGTATGGTAAAAATTATCCTTGTGTCCCTTGCCATCGATGATCTCTGAGCCCTTTAGTTCGCAGAACTCAGGAAAAAGAAGCGCAAGCAGCCCGGTTTCATCGAGCAGCATAAATCCTGCAGAGGGTGTTTTTGCCGAGATGATCAGGTTCAGTTCATCCGTAACCCTTTCCATAGAGACAATGGAGATCCGTTCGCAGTTCCGTTTGATGGCATCGAGACAGGTTGGCTCGATGGTAAAGCCCAACTGCGTTGCAAACCTGATTCCCCGCATCATGCGCAGCGGGTCGTCGGAAAAGGTGATGTCGGGATCGAGCGGTGTACGAACGATCTTCGCCTCCAGGTCGCCTGTGCCGTTAAAAGGATCGACCAGTCGTCCTACCGTCGGTTCCGTAAGGTCGATGGCCATAGCGTTGATGGTGAAATCACGCCGGTTCTGGTCATCTTCGAGGCTGCCGTCCTCGACAATAGGTTTGCGCGAGTTGAGCCGGTACGATTCCTTGCGGGCGCCGACAAATTCGATTTTCCACCCATGGTAATTAAGCATGGCGGTACCGAAGTTCTTGAAATATTTAACAGGCACATCGCCTTCGAGATTTGCCGCCACCTGGTGGGCAAAATCGATGCCGCTGCCCAGGATCACGATGTCGATATCCTGCTTGTTGTCGCGATGCAGCAGCAAATCCCTTACAAACCCCCCGATGACAAAGGCCTGCACGTGCATCTCGCCGGCAACCTGCGTGATCACGTTGAAGATAGGATTTGTGAGATGCTTATTCAAATGGGAACGTTTTAAAACAATGCAAACAATGCAAACAATGCACGCAATGCAATCAATGTAATGTTATAAAATGTAATAATTCAGGCAATACAGAGGATAAACCAATACAACATGGTTAATGCAGGTATTTTAATTTTACAATCCATTGAGATCAGTTGAATATAAAGGTCAAAATGATTAAAAAAAAAAGAAACAAATATAATTGTTCGACAGCATTTTTTCATCTCATCCCTCATATTTCAGGAATCCATCATGTATCATGCCACACCTGTAATCCAATTACAACACCATTTCAAAGCTTAAATATTTTCGTGCATTCATCCGGTTTCTATTAAACTCCAATTACATCATTTTCATTCAAAGCATTGCCTGCATTATTTGCATTGCCTGCATTGTTTGCATTGCCTGCATTGTTTGCATTGCCTTCATTGTTTGCATTGTTTGCATTGCCTGCATTGTTTGTATTCTCCTGCAAAAGTAAGGATTATGGTGAAAATTCAGGAAAAAATTAACGGTCAGGTTTTGCCGGTTTGGCGGGTAGTTGTATCTTTGGCGGCTAATTGTTAAATTAATAACTATAACAAAACAAACGAGTTTATGGCAAAGAGAACAATCGTTGCGATGCCCGGCGACGGGATCGGAAAAGTCGTCCTTGATGAGGCCATCCGCGTGCTGGATGCTGCCGGTTTTGATGCAGAATATGTACATGGTGATATCGGCTGGGAATTCTGGTGCAAGGAGGGCGATCCATTTCCCGAGCGCACCCAGAAGCTCCTCGAAAAGCATAAAATCGGTCTTTTTGGCGCCATCACTTCCAAGCCAAAGGATAAGACGGAGGCCGAACTGGCACCCGAACTTAAAGGCAAAGGTTTTGCCTACTACAGCCCGATCGTCACCATGCGTCAGAAATACGACCTGGATATCTGCATGAGGCCCTGCAAGACCTTCAAGGGCAACCCGCTGAACTTCATCCGTCGTGGTTTTGGCGGTGTCATTGAGGAGCCTATCATCGACACCATGATCTTCAGGCAGAATACCGAATGTCTTTATGGCGGCGTTGAATGGTCAAACCCCTCCGACCAGGTGTATGACGCCCTGATGACCCATAAAAAATTCAGGGACAATTTTGCCTGGTGCCCCCGTCCCGAGCTGGCCGTTTCGACCCGTATCTTTACGAAAAAATATACATCCCGCATCCTCAAGGCAGCCTTCGAATATGCCAAAACCCGCGGATTCGACACGGTTACCGTATGTGAGAAACCCAATGTCATCCGCGAAACGTCAGGCATGATGCTGAAACTGGCACAGGAGATGGCAAAGAATGAATATCCCGTGATCAAGGTGCAGGACACCAACATTGATGCCCAGATGATGTGGCTTACCAAAAATCCCGAAACCTACCACGTGATGGTTGCCGGCAATATGTTCGGGGATATCGTATCAGATGGTTTTGCCGGACTCATCGGTGGCCTCGGATTCGCCTGCAGCGCCAACATCGGCCCCGAAATCGCAGTATTTGAACCTACCCATGGCTCGGCGCCCAAATATGCCGAGTTCAACCCTTCGATCGTAAACCCGACAGCCATGATCCTTTCGGCCGTGATGATGCTCGAACACCTGGGCGAGATGGATATGGCAGCCCGCATTACCAAAGCAGTCGCCGCCGTAGTGGAAGAGGGAAAAGTGATGACCTACGACATGCTTAAACTCGCCGGCAAACCCGATGCCTTCAGCAAGGGAGCCGCCACGACACAGCAGATGGCGGATGCCATTATTTCGAAACTTTAGTACTGCAATGCAGGCGATGCAAACAATGCAAACAATGCAGGTAATGCAAACAATGCAGGCAATGCAGGTAATGCGGGCAATGCAGGCAATGCAGGCAATTTAGGCAATGCAGGTAATGCAGGCAATACAGGCAATTCAAGCGATGCAGAGAATACAGGAATGAAATGAAACGAATGCTGTAAAAAAAAGAATTTAAGAACATTTAACAAAGATTTTTCATCGTTTTCATGCATATATGAAAAACTTATGCAATAACAAATTGCCCATTATGTATCATTTATTTCATTGTTTGCATTGATTACATTGTTTGCATTGTTTGCATTGTTTGCATTGTTTGCATTGTTTGCATTGTTTGCATTGTTTGCAT
>CAIYQH010000144.1 GCA_903928285.1 uncultured Bacteroidales bacterium | reverse complement strand
GAGGAATGAAATCGGATTAACTCCTAACTGCCACCATGTGTTCGTATCAGCGATATAGTAGATATCGCCGAGCCAGGTGAAGGGATACGGCGGGATATCTGAAAAGCTTTGGACAGCTCCCTTGATATAATCGGTCATTCCTTTCTCCGCATCCAACTGGGCCTGGTAAACCTTATCCCCGGAATCGGGTCCCAACAGGAACCGGAACCCGGTGATCTGGTCAGGAATCTCCTGGGATATGGTAAGTACATTTTTTGAAAACTCAACCACCCCAGAGCGAAGCAGCACATCCTTGTTGCTGACAATACGAACGACCCTTTGTTTGGAATCTGCAAGAAAGCAACAGTTGAACCACTTTTCAAGTCCTGAGATGAATTCGCTCACCTTTACCTTGGGAAGCAAACGGCAGTAATAGAGCTGCTGCAGCCCGAATATTACTTCGCTAAGGTTTACCGAATTGTAGATCACAAGGCGGGAAAGCTCTGTTGAGGAAGTAAAGAATTCATCCTGCAATCGGTATCCGAAGTTTTCCGCAAGTTTATTCAGGACAAATTTCAGGTATAGGAACGGAATGAGTATCGTTCGCTGGGTTCCGTCCGAAGTGGTTTTGTGCAGCCAGCCATCCGGAAAGATGTGATTGTAAGACATCAGCTCAGGATTGGTCGCTTGGGGATCAAAGAAGTCAACATTACTGATCTCCGGCAATGAAAAATCAACTTCCGGATAAAAGTGCGTCAACGACCAATTGAAATAATCAACAGCCTCCTGGTCACTGGCAAAGCTTTTCATCCCAAAATCAACCCTGTCCAGCATCAGGTCTCTCACTTCATAATTGAAATTGCCCTTGTTGATATAGATAGTTCCTTCAAATGATTTATCCGAGGCAGTCTTGATCCGGATCTGACCGACAAAAAGGACCATCCCGTTCCAGCGAATACTACCATCATAGGTTTCGTAAATGCTCCGGGTCGATGCCAGGCGGTTCTTCCATCCCAGGATTGCCATATTCTTTGCCGTGGACGGAACTTTGAACGGAAAGGAATAATCACCCACATCATTAAACAGCGGCGATTTGAGGTTCAGGGAAACCGAAAAATCATCGGATAAATCAAGCGGCTGGTCGGCTATCAGGATGGTCAGCATACGGATTCAGTTATTTTGATACTTCAGCTTCGATCTGGTTTACCCGGTTGGTCGTTTCCCTCAGGTGATCAAAGGAAATGAAGGCAGGAATACCGCTTTCAATCAATGAATTCAGCCGGTTGATACTGGCAGTAAATTCAGGATCGACCACTGAGGGAACTTCTGCCGGTGTTGATGCCGGAGAATCCATGTACCGGCCAACGGCCCTTTGAGGAACCCTTGCAAAATTGATCGCATCAATAACCTGGGGGTAATTCACCATCAGGTTCTTTGTCGTTTTGGGATCAATGACAATCTCCTGGCCTGTTTCGCTGATGAGTGTGGGCGTTGAATACAAACCGGTTTCGGGAGAGTTCACCAGGGGAACATCTTTGTAGAGTTTATTGTCATCCTGGCCAATTACCGAATAGCGGCCTTTGGCTGCTTCCGGGACCTTCTGGCTAAGGATATAACCGATCTGAATTGCACCAAGGGCGGCAGTGATTATACTGAGCACGATCCCGACTCCG
>CAIYQH010000143.1 GCA_903928285.1 uncultured Bacteroidales bacterium | reverse complement strand
GCTCTGCCGGAAGACAAACTACGCAAAGTTGTAACATAACCAAACATTTCGGCAAGGGGTACCCTGCCACGGATCACCTGATTACCGATACGCGATTCTACCTCTTCAACCTGTCCGCGACGCTTGGTAATATCACCTGTAACCTCTCCCATATATTCGCTGGGAGTGATGATCTCAAACTTCATGACCGGTTCAAGGATCACGAATTTAGCCTTGCGGCTGGCCTCCTTAAAGGCGATACCGGCAGCAACCTGGAATGAAAGCTGATCTGAATCGACACTGTGGTAGGAACCATCAAGCAACCTGACCTTAACGCTATCCATCGGGAATCCGACGATTGGTCCGTTGGTCATGGCCGCTTTCAGCCCTTTTTCAATGGCAGGAATAAATTCCTTGGGAATATTTCCGCCTTTGATATCATTAATGAACTGTAATCCTTTGATACCGTTGTCGGCAGGACCCACTTCAATAACAAGGTCGGCAAAACGGCCTTTGCCACCAGTTTGTTTTTTATACACTTCGTGATGCAGAACCGTATTGGTAATAGCCTCTTTATAAGCAACCTGCGGGTTTCCGCGGCTGACTTCGATATTGAATTCACGGCGTAAGCGATCGGCTATGATATCCAGATGAAGTTCGCCCATGCCGCTGATCAGGGTCTGACCGGTTTCGTTGTCAACCCGAACCTGGAAAGTAGGATCCTCTTCGGTAAGTTTATGCAGGGCAATGGACAGTTTTTCAACGTCTTCCTGGGTTTTAGGTTCTACCGCCATGTTGATCACCGGTTCGGGAAATGCCATAGGCATCAGCACGAGCGGATGTTTGAGATCGCACAGGGTGTCGCCGGTGCGGATATCCTTAAATCCGACAGCAGCAGCTATTTCCCCGGCTTCAATATGTTTCAGCGGATTCTGTTTGTTGGCATGCATCAGCATGATCCTCAGCAGGCGCTCTTTTTTGTCGGTACGGGTGTTTAACACAACCTCGCCGGCTTCAAGCTGACCTGAATATACACGGAAGAAGGCGATTCTGCCAACAAACGGGTCGGTTGCGATCTTGAATGCAAGCGCTGTAAAGGGCTCGTTCGGGTCGGGATGACGTTCTTCCTCGTTTCCGCTGAATGGATTGATGCCTAAGATGGCAGGCATATCATAGGGAGAGGGAAGGAAATTCACGATGGCGTCGATGAGTAACTGAACGCCCTTATTTTTAAAAGAGGCTCCGCAAAGGACCGGAGTGATTTTTCCGGCAATGGTGGCTTTACGGATCTCGGCAATGATCTCTTCGGTTGTGATGGAATTGTGATCTTCCATGAATTTATGAAGCAGCAGGTCACTTTCCTCGGCAGCTCCTTCAATCAGGCGCATCCGGTACTCGTGCGCCATCTCCTTCATATCCGATGGAACAGGTATTTCATAATATTCTCGTCCAAGGGTCGCCTCATCCCAGCCATAGGCTTTGTTGGCAATCAGGTCGATAATTCCTGCAAACTCGTCTTCTGCACCAATCGGGAGCTGCACGATGACCGGTTTTGCACCCAGTTTTTCACGGATCTGTTCAACCACATGTGCAAAATCGGCACCGGTACGATCCATCTTGTTAATATAACTGATCCGGGGAACATTGTATTTGTTGGCCTGTCTCCAGACGGTTTCCGACTGGGGTTCGACACCGCCTACCGCACAGAAAATGGCGACAGCACCATCAAGTACCCTGAGGGAACGTTCAACTTCAACGGTGAAGTCAACATGACCCGGAGTATCAATGATGTTGATGCGGTAATTTTCGTTATTATGAT
>CAIYQH010000142.1 GCA_903928285.1 uncultured Bacteroidales bacterium | reverse complement strand
TTAATAAAATCCATTTCCGGCATCAGGGGAACGATAGGTGGGAAGCCGGGCGACGGACTCAGTCCTGTCGACATTGTCAGGTTCACGGCCGCCTATGCCACCTTCCTCGGCGAGGGAAATGCCGGGCGGAAAATGCTCATCGTGGTGGGCCGTGATGCCCGTATTTCAGGGGCTATGGTGAACAACCTGGTGGTCGGGACGCTGATGGGCATGGGAGCAGATGTTATGGATATAGGGCTCACCACAACCCCCACCGTTGAGATGGCTGTCATAGACCATCGTGCCTCGGGAGGGATCATCCTGACAGCAAGCCACAACCCTGCACAATGGAATGCCTTGAAGCTGCTGAATGACAAGGGGGAGTTTCTCTCCGCTGCCGATGGTGAAAGGATCCTGGCATTATCCGAACAATCGGAATTCAGCTTCGCACAGGTCAACGACCTTGGAAGCTATGATACCGACGATACCTGTATCAGCAAACACATTGAAAAGATACTGGCTCTGCCGCTCGTTGACACAGAGGCGATCCGCAAAGCCGGCTTCAGGGTGGTGATCGATGCCGTTAACAGCACCGGTGGCATTGCAATCCCGATGTTGCTGAAGGCGTTGCATGTTGCCAGAACAGACCTCCTATACTGCGAACCTACAGGTCATTTCCCTCACAACCCGGAACCTCTTCCCGAGCACCTGGAAGATATCTGTAAGGCCGTTGTCAGCAACAAGGCCGATCTTGGTTTCGTGGTTGATCCCGATGTCGACAGGTTGGCCATTATCAACGAGTTTGGAGAGCCCATCGGCGAGGAATACACCCTGGTAGCCGTCGCCGATTATGTACTCAGCCACAACAAAGGGAACACCGTTTCAAACCTCTCCTCCACACAGGCCCTGAAGGAGGTTACCGAAGGCGCAGGGGGAACCTACTTTGCTTCGGCGGTAGGCGAGGTGAATGTGGTGGAAATGATGAAGAAAGAGCATGCGGTGATCGGCGGCGAGGGTAACGGGGGAATCATTTACCCCGAACTTCATTACGGTCGTGATGCACTGGTTGGTATTGCCCTGTTTCTGACCTCCCTGGCCCTGTCGGGAAAAAAATGTTCGGCATTGCGGGATGGCTTTCCCGATTATTATATCTCAAAGAACAAAATTGAGTTTTCGCCTGAAATGGATATTGACCGGGTTCTTGCAGGGATAATTGACAAGTATAAGTCGCAGCATATCATCACCATCGATGGTATCAAGATCCATTTTGACAACGAATGGGTCCATCTGCGCCGTTCCAATACGGAGCCGATCGTGAGGATTTACGCGGAGAGCGACATGCTTGTCAAGGCTGACAACCTGGCTAAAAAGATCATCAACGACTTCAAGGAAATTGTTAATGAATGCTGACCCTATGCCACGAAAAAAAGCAAAAAAGGCCCGCAAGCCGCTGAAATTCAAAACCATTACATTAATGGTAACCACCAAGCAGAAAAAGTCGCTGGTCAACTATTGCAAATCACGTCACACAACTCCGATCAAACTCATCAAAAAGGCGATCCGCCCCATGCTCGACAACTATGCGGGGTTGAAGACAAACAATCTGCCACCCGTTGCTGTTAACCAGCTGGAGTTGTTCTGATATGCTGAGGTTGCAGCTATTTCTGTTTTAAGACAGATTCGTAGGGTGTCCTGTTCAGGATTGACCGGCCAAGGGTTACCTCGTCGGTATGTTCCAGTTCATCGCCAACCGAGATTCCCCTGGCGATGGTGGTAAGGGTAAGATTAAAACCTGAAAGTTTCCGGAAAAGGTAGAAATTCGTCGTATCCCCTTCAATGGTGGTGGGCAGCGCGAGAATGACCTCCTTCACCACACCGGACCCGAGTCTCGCGGTGAGGGCGTCGATATGGAGTTCATTGGGGCCAATCCCGTTCATCGGGGAGATGATGCCCCCCAGAACATGATAAACGCCATTGTACTGCCCTGTATTTTCGATGGCCATGACATCCCTGATATCCTCCACCACACACACCACCGTACGGTCTCTTTTGGGGTTAACACAGATGGCGCAGAGTTCCTGATCGGAGATATTCCGGCATTCTGTGCAATAAATAATCTCATTACGCATTTTAATTACGGAAGTTCCCAGCGCTTCCACATCGGCAAGGTTCCGTTTCAGCAGGTGCAACGCCATCCGCAGCGCCGTTTTACGGCCGATACCGGGCAATTTGGCAAGTTCATTCACTGCCAGTTCCAGCAGTTTTGACGGGTAGGTTTGCACGCGAAATTATATTTACTTTGCAAATGTAATTTTTTAACGATTATGTACAGGTTATTCACAGTTGTCCTGTTCACTATTTTTTCCTGTTCGCTCGTGGGACAGGATACCGTGAACCAAAAGGATCAGCAGGGCAGGAGACAGGGGTTCTGGCATAAAGTCGATTCCATGGGCCGGGTCTTGTACAATGGCCATTTCAAAGATGGCTATCCTACAGGTGAATTTCATTATTTCTACCCGGATGGCAAACTGAAAGCGCTTTCTGTAGTATCACAACAGGGAACAAGGTCCATGACAACCTCCTATTTCCCGAACGGCAGGAAAATGGCTACCGGGTTGTATATCAATGAAAAAAGAGACAGTACCTGGCTGTTTTACAGTGAAGCCGATGGGGCGATGGTAGCGGAGGAGCATTATAAATCGGGTCTGATCAATGGTTTTTCCAAGGTGTTTTACCCCGAAGGCGGGTTGTCGGAGCAATATTTTTATAAAATGGGCATCCGTGACGGGCTTTGGGAGCAATATTATACCGATGGAAAACTCAAGCTTCGCGGGGGCTATAAGGCGGGGGAGAAGCAGGGTCTTTTTAAAACCTATTACGGTTCCGGGCAGGTCATGATGTCGGGTCAGTACAATGCAGGCCACCAGACTGGAATCTGGATCAACTACAGTGCAAAGGGTGTGATTACCAAACAAGAGATTTACAACAACGGAAGGCTGGTCAAAACCGAAGAACCCAGGAAATAGAGATTCTACCTGTTTTTAAAAACCAGCGACCCCTTCTCTTCATCGATCATTATTTCAGAATCACGGTCAACCGTTCCCGACAGGATCAGCTTTGAAACTTCATTCAGCACCTGTTTCTGGATCACCCGTTTGATAGGCCGGGCGCCATACTGGGGGTCATATCCGAGGCTGGCGATCCATTCAATGGCTTTTGGCGTGACTGTCAGGGTTATTCCATTGGTCTCCAGTGATTTCTGTACCAAACCGAGTTGCAATTCCACAACGCGCGTGATCTCCTTCCGGGTCAGGGGCCGGAACATGATAATCTCGTCAATCCTGTTGAGAAATTCGGGACGAATGGTTTGTTTCAACAGTTCAAATACCTGGTCGCGGGTTTTGGAGATCAGCTCTTCCCTGTTTTTATCATTCACCTGTTGCAGGTTTTCCTGGATGATATGCGAGCCTATGTTGGAGGTCATGATGATCAGCGTGTTTTTGAAGTCAACAGTTCTCCCTTTGTTGTCGGTGAGCCGGCCATCGTCGAGTACCTGCAGCAGGATGTTGAAAACATCGTGGTGGGCCTTTTCAATTTCATCGAAAAGCACCACGGCATAGGGTTTCCTTCTTACGGCTTCCGTAAGCTGTCCGCTTTCCTCGTATCCCACGTAGCCCGGGGGGGCGCCGATGAGCCGGGAAACCGTATGGCGCTCTTGGTATTCCGACATGTCGATCCGCACGATGCTGTTTTCGCTGTTGAAGAGTGACTCGGCCAATGCTTTTGCCAGTTCGGTTTTACCCACGCCTGTAGTACCCAGGAATATGAATGAGCCGATGGGGCGTTTGTTGTCCTGTAATCCGGCCCTGCTGCGGCGGATGGCATCGGCAATGGCGCTGATGGCCTCCTCCTGGCCAACCACCCGTTTGTGAAGTTCGGCCTCGAGGCTGAGCAGTTTCTGTCGCTCGCTCTGCAGCATCCGTGTGACCGGTATCCCTGTCCAACGGGAGACAATTTCGGCGATTTCTTCCGATCCCACCTCCTCGTTGACCATCGGGGAGTCCTTTTGGATCGCAGCGAGTTTCGCGGTGATCTGCTGCATCTCTTTTTCTGTTTGCGGGATCCTGCCATACCTGATTTCGGCTACCTTTCCCAGGTCGCCGCTACGGTTTGCCTGGTCGGCTTCGAGTTTAAGCGATTCAATGGCATTTTTCCTTGACTGGATCTGGTCGACCAGCTCCTTTTCCGATCTCCATTTTGCCCTGAGATCCTGTTGATCCTCCTTCAGATTGGCAATCTCCTCGGTGAGCTGTTTCAGCCGGTGGTCGTCGTTTTCGCGTTTTATCGCCTCCCGCTCGATTTCCAGCTGGCGGATTTTGCGTTCGGCCTTTTCAAGCTCTTCAGGAAGGGAGTTGATCTCCATCCTGAGTTTGGAGGCAGCTTCGTCGATCAGGTCAATGGCTTTGTCGGGAAGAAACCGGTCGGTGATATAACGCTGCGAAAGTTCCACTGCCGCGATGATCGCCTCATCCTTGATCCTTACCTGGTGGTGGGTTTCATACCGTTCTTTCAATCCGCGCAGGATAGAAATGGCATCGTCCCTGTCGGGCTCATTTACCATTACCGGTTGAAACCGGCGTTCCAACGCCTTATCCTTTTCGAAATATTTCTGGTACTCCTTCAGGGTTGTTGCGCCGATGGCACGGAGGTCGCCCCGGGCCAGAGCCGGTTTCAGGATATTGGCAGCATCCATGGCCCCTTCGCTTGCGCCGGCGCCAACCAGCGTATGAATTTCATCAATGAACAGGATGATCTCGCCGTTTGACTGCATCACCTCTTTCACCACGCATTTCAGCCTTTCCTCGAATTCGCCCTTGTACTTGGCGCCTGCGATCAGTGATCCCATATCAAGGGAATAGATCTGCTTTGATTTCAGGTTCTCCGGCACATCTCCGTCGATGATGCGGTGAGCTATTCCTTCGGCAATAGCGGTCTTGCCGGTTCCCGGTTCGCCGATCAGGATCGGGTTGTTCTTGGTACGGCGGGTGATGATCTGTAAAATCCGCCGGATCTCCTCATCCCTTCCGATAACAGGATCAAGCTTGCCATTTCGGGCAAGATCATTCAGGTTACGCGCATATTTGTCGAGGGCCTGGTAGGTCTCTTCCGCATTTTGGCTGTTCACGCTGTTTCCCTGCCGTAACTGGGCGATCGCCGTTTTCAGGTTGCCTTCGGTTACACCGTTATCCTTCAGCAACCGGGCTACCTGGTCGCCTGCCGATAAAATACCCATCAGCACATGCTCGATGGAGACGAATTCATCCTTCATCTCCTTTGATTTGGAAATTGCATGCTGCAGCGATTTGGTGGCTTCCGTCGAGAGATACTGCTCTCCGCCCGTTACCACAGGCAGGGAGGTAACCATTTTATCAAGTGCCCTGGAAAATATTTCGACATTGACATTTAATTTTTTCAGCAGGTAGGGGATTACATTGTCGTCAACCATCAGCAATCCCTTCATCAGGTGAATGTTTTCGACCGGCTGGTTACGGTAGGATTCTGCAATTTCCTGGGCTTTCTGAATTGCCTCCTGTGCCTTTATTGTGAAATTATTGAAATTCATGTTTCCTCCTATTGTGGTTACTGAATGATACGTCAAAAGTGCTGCCATCCTCTGAAAAACCCAGTAAACAGGAAAATATGGCATTCATCCCGATATTTTCCGGCCTTTTTGACCGTTTTTACCTAACTTTGCAAATATTTGTGAATTATTTAACACGTGAAGAAAAAGACCCTGGTTCTTGGCGCGAGTGCAAATCCCGAACGGTTTTCATACATGGCTGTGAGGAAGCTCAAATTCAGTCATGTGCCGGTGGTAGCGGTGGGTTTGCGCGAAGGGGAGATCATGGGGGTCAGAATTGAGAAGCCATTCCCGAAATTTGAGGCGATTCATACCGTCACCCTGTACATTGGAGCTAAAAACCTGCCTGCCTATTACGACTACATTCTCGGGCTTAAACCCAAAAGGGTGATTTTCAACCCTGGAACTGAATGTCCGGAGTTTGCCGCTATTCTTTCAGAGGCAGGTATCGAGGTGGTTCATGCCTGTACGCTGATCATGATTTCCAACAATCAATACTGATTATACTAATTAGCCTGGTTTGATCGTTTGAGTTAAAACAGGGTCTGAATCAAAGAAATTCTTATTTTTGCGACAGTATTGCACCACCAGATGAAACATCTCCTTTTAATATTTTCTTTTTTTGCCAGTTTGCTTGTTATGGGACAAGTCCAGGTTAAGGTAAAACCTGCCGATACCACCCGCTGTTTCAAAGACAGTATCAGGTTTACAGCCTTCGTAGCGGGAGCAGGGACCTCGGTAATTTCCTATCACTGGCAGAAAAATTTCATTGATATTACCGGTGCTACCGATTCAACCTACCTGATCAGCCAGGTTAAAGTAAGTTCACCTGGTATTTACCGTTGCATCGTTACCGTTAACGGGGTAAACGACACCAGCAACAACGCGCAATTGCGGATGCATCCCAAGATGAAGCTTGACACATTTTACAGGTATAACCAGTTGGGATGCGCCAGGATTGATACAACCTCCAACCCGTTATGCATCGGGCAATACAAGACCCTTGTTTCAGGCGGTACCCGGTTTAAGAATTATCCTCCCTATATTTATGACTGGGCAGGTGGATTTTCACAGGATACCATTGCCTTTGGCCTTTGCCCGGGCCGTCCGATTGCCTTTAAGGTAACCGATTCGCTTGGCTGTTCGCTTGATACGGTATTTCATGTTGAAACATTGTTATCGCCAAAGGTTGAATTTGAGTTTATTCCCAAGGATACTGTCATTTATCTGACCAATCCCACGGTTCAGGTTGTTTTTAATGATACGAACAAGCGTCATATCTCCAATTGGACCTGGAATTTCGGGGATGGGGTAAAGATTGCAAACCTGAATCCTGTTTCACATACCTATGCGCAGTCGACCAAACCAGGGCAGGTTGCGGTCAAGCTAAGTTTTACCGATTTGAATGGCTGTGATTCGGTGGTTATCAGGGTGATTGATGTGAAAATTGCCGACCTTAAAATTACCAACCTTGTTACTCCCAATGGCGATGGTTCGAATGACGCTTTTAAAATCCAGTTAAAGGACGGGAACGCCACGGATGATTTCCGCATGGCTTACCTGAGCAACGAATTCACCGTATTTGACAGGTGGGGCAAGAAGATATACAGCAAAACCGATTACAAGAGTGAAGACTGGGATGGCGCCAACCTGCCGGATGGAACCTACTTTTATATCTTATCCTGCAAAGGCCAGTATGGCACCGATGTATTGAGGGGCTCGGTCACCCTACTTCACGAAAAATAACGCCCTTCCCGGAACTATTTGAACAGCAACCTGGCATAAAAGCCGGGTTTTGTTAGTTTTTCCTTTACATCTTCGCTGGTAAACATGGCTGTGAGCAATTCGCTGACCTCTTTGTTTTTCCTGGCTTTTTCGACAACCATGTTGAACAGCCAAGGTGATCGGGCCAGGTGTTGCATGATGGTGGTTGTTCTGAATTCCTGCCCGAAACGGCGATGGATCCGCTGATCAAAACCAGCCAATGCTTCTGCCGAAAAATTGTGATCGGTGAAGCATTTTCCCAGGATCTCTGAAGCAATTTCCCCGCTTGCCATGGCATTACCTATCCCTTCGCCGCTGAAAGGATCGACCAGGAACGCGGCATCGCCAAGCAGTACAAACCGGTTTCCTGAGCGGTTAAAATGGAAACTGCCCAGCGGAAGGGTATGCGCTTCAGCCCTGCTGACCGCCTTTGCATGCTGAAATCTTGGCGCCAGCAGTGGGTGGGTGGTAACCAGGTCATCGAGGATGTGCGTGAGGTTTTCCTTCCTTCTGAGGAGCCGTGACTGCATCATGCCAAATCCGGCATTTACCTGGCCACGCGGGGAGGGAAAGATCCAGAAATAACCAGGCAGCAACTCCTTCAAAAAGATAAGCTCTATGAAATTTTCAGGATGAAGGCCGGTTACTCCCTTATAATAGGCGCGAATCCCGACACAGAAGTGTTTTTTACCGGCGGCTCCGGGGCGGAGGTATTTCCTCACGGCCGAATGAACCCCGTCAGCGCCCGCAATTACCTGTGCGGTGAATTGGTGACGGGTAGTGGTCACATCAATTCCGTCAGGCTGGTTAAAAATCTCATTGACCCGCTCTCCCTCGAAGGTATCAATACCGGAATAGTTCTTCAATTGCTGAAAAAGGAAGTTATCGAAATCAGCACGCCTGCAAACATAGCCCGGCGGCTCCGTTTCCGGCCCGATATCCCGCATAAAGGGGATGTCGACCGAGTGGAGATTGGGTGCCGTGAACCTGATTCCCCGTGAGGGTATCTTGTCGATATCACGGATAAAACGTTCATAGAGGCCATCGGGCAGCCGTTTCAAGACATTGAGCACCTTGCCGCTGAGGGCATCACCGCAGATTTTGTGCCTCGGGAAATGGTCCTTTTCGATCACGGCAATCCGCAGTCCCTTGCCGGCCATCTTCAGCGCAAGTGTGCATCCGGCAGGCCCGGCGCCGGCAATCAGCAGATCATACTCATGATGCGACATGATGGGGTGCATTTGAACGATGGTACAAACATACTTGAATAATCCCGGATTTTTTGCAATTTTGCTCAAACTCTTTCCTATGCGTAAAGAAGAACGGTTCAGGCGGGTCCTGGAATATTTCAGGGAAAACAACCCGCAGGCTGAAACAGAGCTGATTTATACCGAACCCTACCAGTTGGTGGTGGCGGTTATTCTATCGGCACAATGTACCGATAAGCGGGTCAACCTCATCACCCTCCCGTTTTTCAGCAGGTTTCCCGATGCCGCGTCGCTTGCTGTTGCCGATGCTGCCGATGTGTTTGAGCTGATCCGCAGCTGTTCCTATCCCAACAACAAAACCCGCAGTCTTATCGGGATGGCGAAGTCGCTTGTTGAAAATTACGGGGGAATCCTGCCTGCCGATGTGGATGAACTGCAAAAGCTTCCCGGGATCGGGAGAAAAACAGCCAATGTGTTAGCCTCGGTGATCTACAATATGCCTGTATTGGCTGTTGACACCCATGTGTTCAGGGTTTCCGACCGGATAGGATTGACGACAAATGCAAAAAATCCGCTGCAGGCAGAACAGCAGCTGGTAAGGCATATTCCTGAGAACCTGCGCGCCATTGCCCACCACTGGCTGATCCTTCATGGAAGATATATCTGTATTGCCCGCAAACCTAAATGTGCAGCCTGTGGGTTAAACTCTATCTGCAGGTATTTTCTGACGAACCAGGCCACATAAAGTTGTTGATAACTCACCAGCCGGGTCACGGGCTTTTCCAGCATAAATTTCTATTTTTGATACCTGTAATTCCGGTAACTTCAACTTCATTATCAAACTCATTATGATACCATTAGCGATAGGAGATACCGCACCTGATTTTCATGGTGTGGACCAGCATGGTCAGGAGATTTCGCTTGACTCGTTCAGAGGCCATAAAGTGATCCTCTATTTTTATCCCAAAGACAATACATCAGGTTGTACAGCAGAAGCCTGCAACCTGAGGGATAACTATCAGATTATCATGGAAAAAGGTTTTAAAATTATCGGGGTAAGCGCCGATGATGAAAAGTCGCATCAAAAATTTTCTCAACAATATGCATTACCTTTTACCCTCATACCCGATAAAGCAAAAAAGATTATCATGGATTATGGTGTATGGGGAAAAAGGAAACTTTATGGCAGGGAGTATGATGGTATCAACCGGATGACCTTCATCATCGATGAAAGCGGGAAGATCCTCCACATCTTTACCAAAGTGGAGACAAAAAATCATACAGCCCAGATCCTGAAGGCTATGGAATTATAGCCGCAATGAATTAACACGACGCATTACAATGTGTCACAACCACGACGCACCGCAGCGTCTCAAAAGAGGAGGAAACAAATCATGGCAAACGAAGTGAACAAAGAAAAGGTAAAGGCGTTACAACTCACCCTTGACAAGTTGGAAAAAACCTACGGCAAGGGGACGATCATGCGCCTGGGCGACAATGCCATTGAAGCAGTGGAGGTGATTTCCACAGGTTCAATCGGGTTGAATGCCGCCCTGGGAATTGGCGGATTGCCAAAAGGAAGGGTAATTGAGATCTATGGACCCGAATCATCGGGAAAGACCACGCTGGCGCTGCATGCCATAGCTGAGTCGCAAAAGATGGGGGGCATTGCCGCCTTTATTGATGCCGAACATGCATTCGACAGGTTTTATGCGCAAAAACTGGGGGTTGATGTTGAAAACCTGCTCGTTTCCCAACCCGACAACGGGGAACAGGCCCTTGAAATTACTGAAAACCTGATCAGGTCGGGCGCGATCGACATCATTGTTATCGACTCTGTGGCGGCTCTTACCCCGAAAAGTGAAATTGAAGGTGAAATGGGGGATTCAAAAATGGGGTTACAGGCCCGGTTGATGTCGCAGGCTTTGCGGAAGCTTACCTCGACCATCAGCAAAACTTCTACCTGCTGTATTTTCATCAACCAGCTGCGTGAAAAGATCGGCGTTATGTTCGGAAATCCGGAGACGACTACGGGAGGCAATGCACTGAAATTTTACTCTTCCGTACGACTGGATATCAGGAAACAAACCCAGTTGAAGGAGGGTGATGATGTTGTCGGGAACCATGTGAAGGTAAAGGTGGTGAAAAACAAGGTAGCTCCTCCTTTCAGGAAGGCTGAGTTTGACATCATTTTCGGAGAAGGTATTTCCAGGGCCTTTGAAATCATTGACCTTGCAACCGAGCTTAACATCATTAAAAAAAGCGGTTCCTGGTTCAGCTATGGCGATACCAAGCTTGGCCAGGGACGCGATTCCGTCAAGAAAATTCTGCAGGACAATCCTGAACTTTCGGATGAACTGGAAGGTAAGATTATGGCAGCCCTGGCTCCTAAAAGTGCATAATGATTGTGACCAGGATACCGGTTCCGGCTATCCTTTCCGTCCAGGAGTCTCCCTTTGGGCCTGACTCCTGAGCGGAACAGGGAGATCACGGTGATTATTTGACTTTTAAAAATTCAACAGATGAAAAACTATTTTAGCCTGTTCCTGGTTGCCTTCGTGTTCCTGTATGCCTGCCATCGGGGAGGAAATG
>CAIYQH010000141.1 GCA_903928285.1 uncultured Bacteroidales bacterium | reverse complement strand
TTCGGCGCCGTTGAGTACCTCTTCGGCAAATCCCAGCCCCCAGTTTTTAAAGATATTCAAGTTGTTCATAAGGTGTGAATAACCCTGAAGGTAGTTCCCTGTGGCATATTCCGCCAGGGATGTCCAGCCGGTAAACAGGGGCCATACACTGCCATAATGGTAGCCGGTGGGCTTGAACAACCGGCTGTCCTCGCGCAGGATCCTGGAACCCCACTCCGTTGTGAACGCATTGCTGGCGTATTGTTTCAGGCAAACAGCAGCTTTCATGGGGTCGGTTGTCTTAAAATAGATGGGAACTGCGGGCAATACGGTTGGTTCCTGCCGGAATTTGCCATCCTTGTTCCTGCCATAGGCGAAAAACTGTTGCTGGTCGATCCAGAAATCATCGTTGATCACCTTCCTTACTTCGTCCGATTCCCAGTTATATTTTATCCCCTCCGGATCCTTCATGAATTCGGCCATATTTGCTGCTTCCGTCAAGGCAGCGGCCCAGGAACCTGCCATATAAATGGTTTCGTGCGAACCGTACAGCTCGCCGCCCTCGACCCATCCATGCCCAACATTGGTATTTTCAAGGAGGTGGTTATGGTCGGTATCGGTCGAATAACAGAAGGCGATGGCTTTTTTTAGCTTGGGCCAGGTTTTGCGCAGAAAAGCCGTATCGTTTGTATGCCTGAAATATTTACCGGCCAGCACGATATATAAGGGTGTCGCATCGGCTGCGTCGTAATGGATGATCCCGGAAGTACTGGCTTCATGAAGGATCTTCCCGGAAAGGTCCTGGTACTTGTTGAAGAACTCCAGTTCGGATCTTACCTTTTCGAAATCGCCGTAATCGAGCAGGGCAAAGCTGCTCCATTCGCCGTCACGGCCAAAATACCAGCCATAACCAGGCCGGCCATTTACCTTGTGTTCGCCGTCCCACCCGTGTCGTGTGGTGGCATAACCCGCCACCAGCGCTTTCCCCATCCCTGGGGTGTTGACAAAAAACCGGTCGGTTGCCAGTAATGCCCAACGGTATCCCATATTGAAATTCGCATCAGGCGTGGTTATCATCAGGTTATTCTGCAGGATTTCACGGGAATGATGCAAGGCTTCCGAGAAAATTTGTCCGGGGGCATGGAGCGCTTTGCTGAAGCTTGCCCGTGTAACCGCTGTTCCTTCATTGGTCGCGGCATAGACAATGTCAAGATTGTCATTCATCTCAAGGGTGTAACTGATCAAACCTGCTACCTGTACTTTTTCAGTTGGGATCCCCTGGAAAACCTTTTCTTTGCTGAGATAGGTGAATCCGTCGAACTGCCCCTCAAGGTGAACGGCAGGTTTCCGGGTACCGCCAATCCTCATACTCATGCTTCCTGACACATCCTTTGCAGTAAAGGCATCCAGGTCAGGATCCCAGGAATAACAGATGGATCCTGTGGTTTTCTCGGAATAGGGCCACATCAGGCGCAGGTTTGACTTGAACCGGATGATGAGTTCTGCCGGGTAAACGCCACGGTACTCATAATGGATAACCCCTTCAGGATCTGCAGGATCGTTGACGACAAGCTCTTTGAGATAGGCCCTGGGGAATTTATACAACCTTGAGAAAAACGAAGGATTAACCTCAATTTCAGGGCGGTCATCATGGAGCCAGTAAATGCTGTCCTTATATTCAAACCTGATCCCTACCTCGTAATCCCTGAAAGCCATAAAAGGATGGGCCCAAACCTCTTCAATGCCACCGTTTTCCGAACCCATGGTCAGCAGGCGTTCGCCGGCGACATCCCAGAAATTTCCGGAGGCAAACCTGTTTTTAAGGGTCAGGTTGCCCGGCGCCGCATCCCACTTCACAGAGGGCGGAACGGCTGCCAGTAGCCGGTCCTCTGGAGCTCCTTCGTGGCAGGGTTTTACCTCGCCCGGCGTATAATCCCAGTAATTCAATGACTCGCCCGGGATCTGACCGAGCAGGTACCGGAGGCAATTGGCTGTAAACAACTGCAGGTGGGCCTTGTTACTGTTATCAGAACTGTACAACGTATAACCCCCGATCGCAAGGACCCTGCCGTTGCCGGGGGAATATTCCAGGATGATTTTGGAGGATTCACGCAAAAAAATGTAGTCCCAGTCAACGCCAACCACCTTTCCTTCGCGGGGAAGGCGATTGCCGAAAAATCCTGAAATCCGGGTAGTGATATCGGTAACCGGCCGGTAGATATAGGCACCGCCATTGAGTTCACTGAAAACAGGGTGCTCCCTGAAGGCATGAAATCCAAGTTTACGCCCGTACCCCTCATCAACACATTTTTTAGTGCTGTCCTGCAGGATCGTGGATTCAAAGCCAAGAACATTCAGGTAGTGGACTGCCTGAATGGTCAACATCAGCCGGCCCCCATTTTCAACATATTTCTTGATTGATTTTACCAGAAAATCCTGGGTTTCTTCCCTTGATAAGGCAGTGGTATCGGCCCTGTGGATCCATACCAGGCTGAACTTATTGATGGAGGCAGGCCTCTTTTTTAGTTCACCGATGGTAAGAAACACGGTCTCGTATTCTCCGGATGATTTCAGCTGGTTATAGGCCTGCCTGGTTTCTGGTCCCGATTGGTCAAAAGGTAAAAGGCTGAGGAACCCAACCAGCGGTTTGGACTTGGGAACGACAGGCTCCTGTTTGTTTCCGCTAATCTTATGCATCCTCATATTCTGACCTTTGACTGTTTGTCCGGCTGCCGCGAAGAAGTGCATCAGCGGAAACGATAAAAGACAGATAAAAAGATGGTTGCGATATTTTACCATAATAATTTATTTAGCTCAGTTAAGGAGGCGATCAAGGGTACGCCAAGCTGTTGAAGCCGATCCTGACTGTGATGCCCGTTAGCGATAAGGATGCAATCGATACCGATTTCGACAGCCACCTCGGCGTCGTGCCGGGTATCGCCCAAGTATAACATCTTTTCTTCAGGAATTCCAAGGTCGTGAACCAGTTTGAAACCGACCTCCGTTTTGCCGTGTGCATAGTGGTCATCCAGTCCGTAGATCCGGTTGAAGAAACCATGAACTCCCAATGCGGTTGTTTCGGTGAGCAGCTCCTTTTGTTCCCTGGCCGACAGGATGGACTGGTCAAATCCCCTGGCTTTGAAGGTTTCCAACACGCTGACTGCCCCGGGATGCAACCGGGTTTCGCCCTGCCGCACATTGTAGCGGTTGATGAATTCCATGCCGACCTTGTTGAAGGGCTCTGTGTCAAAGTCGTAACCAAGTTTTGCATAATAATCCTTCACAGGAAAATCGAAGAGCTCCATATACTCTTCAATTGTTTTCAGGGGGAGGTAGCGCTCCTTTAGCATCCCGTTCATCACATCAACACAAAGCCACGCATCGTCGAGCAGTGTTCCGTTCCAGTCCCAGATGATACAGGAGTATTTCTTCAGATCGATCATCAATTTTATTTAGTTTTGCAACGGATTAACCATCCGGATTCTGTCATGCGGCCTGTGAAAAAGTCATAAACAGCAATACGGTCAGTCACTCCGATTATCACCCCAAAAATAACTAAAAATAATACTCCGGGATGAATTATGATGCCTTTACCGCCCCGCTGCAGCAACTCGGGGATTGTGCATTTTGCCCGCGGAATTGCCATGCCAACCGGCTCATCTCGCCTTCCGGGGTGTGCAGGAGCGATGCTTCCTTCAGCATTGCCTCGATCTGCATCCATCGTGGGGAAGAGCCTGTCATCAGCGGGAAAAACGGCATTTGCAACATCTTTTTTACAAACTGCAACCTGCAGTGCATCTATTGCCAGAACTACCAGATCAGCGATATCCGGGTTACACATGCTGCCCAAAAGATGGACATATCCGTGGTAATTTCACAGGTCACACAGATACTCGACCAGGGTGTCAACAAGGTGGGATTTGTCTCCCCGTCACACTTTATCCCGCAGGTACAGGTGATCATTGCCATCGTTGAATCACTCGGTTACAAACCGGTATGGGTTTACAACTCAAACGGCTATGATAAGCCTGAAACCCTGCGTCTGCTGGAGGGGGTGATTGATGTATACCTTCCCGACTTCAAGTATATGGATGCCCTGCTTGCCTATGAATATTCGGGAGCCCGCGATTATCCGGGGTTTGCCATGAAGTCGATCAGGGAGATGATGCGGCAGAAGGGGGCGATGCTTTTCCTTGACGACGAGGATACTGCGGAGTCTGGCATTATTATCAGGCACCTTGTTTTGCCGGGCCAGGTTGAAAACAGCCTTCAGGTGATGCGGTTCCTGGCAGAGGAGATATCTCCCAGGATCCATATTTCGCTGATGGCACAGTATTATCCAACCACGCGGGTGCAAAACCACAGGCAATTGGGGAGGAGTGTCACGGAAAAGGAATACCAGCTTGTGGTTGAAGAAATGGAGCGGCTGGGCCTATACTACGGATGGATCCAGGAGTTTGAAAGCAACCGGTATTACAGGCCCGATTTCGATCAGTCGCATCCCTTTGAATAAACATGTCAACGGCCATTTTCCGTTAGGCAAAGTGTTTTCATTAATCAAAAGCAGCTATATGACCACATTCATCGTCAAAATAGTAAAGGTCAAAGAAAATCCTTGTGATGTCAGGGTAATCTCTTTAAATTTGACAACACTAAAAATTTGGATTTTGCCTATTTAAAAAATAAACTACAATCTTCTGAGTTTTCATCTTCAAATTAACCACAACCCTATGAAGAACACCCTTTCGCTGTTGCTGACCTGCCTGTTTCTGGCTACGATCTCTTCCGGATTTGCCCAGGATAAGGAAAAAGAGAAGAAATCCGATTCCGGCTATGTTTTCACCATGGTAAAGAAGCTGCCGGCCACTTCCATTAAAAACCAGTACAGGTCGGGCACCTGCTGGAGTTATTCTGCCATCTCCTTTCTTGAGTCAGAACTTTTACGCATGGGCAAAGACACCTTTGATCTTTCCGAAATGTTTTGCGTCCGCAACTGTTACTCCGACAAAGCCTCCCTTTATGTCAGGTTTAACGGCAAGCACAATTTCGGCGGGGGTGGAGCCTCCCACGATGTAACCAGTGTACTCAGGAAATATGGCATGGTACCCGATGAAGCCTATACCGGGATGACCATCAATGAACCCAACCCGGTTCATGGAGAAATGGATGCTGTTCTCAGCGCCGATGTTGACGCTGTTATCAAAAACGCCAACAAGAAACTTACTCCTGTATGGCATCAGGGTTTCGACGGGTTACTGGATGCCTATCTGGGCAAGGTTCCTGAAAAGTTCAACTACAAAGGAAAGGAATATACGCCGAAATCATTTGGCGACATGCTGGGACTTAATCCCGACGATTATGTGGAAATCAGCTCCTACACGCATCATCCCTTTTATTCAAGGTTTGTTCTCGAAGTGCCCGATAACTGGGAAATGGGAGAAGTCTATAATCTGCCGCTCGACGACCTGATCAAGGTGATCGACAACTCCATCGACAACGGATATACGGTGGTTTGGGGAGCCGATGTCAGTGAAAAGGGCTTTTCATGGAAAAACGGCGTAGCCGTGGTGCCCGATAAAAATGCCACTGAAGCTGCGGGGATGGAGAGTGCAAAATGGTCAAAACTATCCGATACTGAAAAAGACAAGTTGCTCTATAAATTCGACAAACCGGTACCTGAAAAAAAGATTACCCAGGAGATGCGTCAGACCGAATTTGACAACTACCAGACCACCGATGATCATGGGATGCACCTCACCGGCATTGCCAAAGACCAGAATGGCGTGAAATATTACTATATCAAGAATTCATGGGGCCTCGAAGGGAGTCCTTACAAGGGATATTTTTATGCATCGGAAGCCTATGTAAGGCTGAAAACCATGGACATCATGGTTCATAAAAATGCTATTCCAAAGGATATCAGGAAAAAACTCGGGATCAATTAGTCCGTACCTATTCTGTAAAGGAGGCTGTTCATGAAGGTTATTAACCTCCGGGACAGCCTCTTTCATTTTATCTCCACGACCCCTTTTTGGTCGGCATCTTCATTGCATCCCCGAGCATGACAAGATAATCCCCGCGGGGAACGGTTCTGGCGCCCAATCTGATCATGTGAGACGTCTCAACCTGGCAATCGATGAACCTGAACCCGAATTCTTTTATCCTTTCAACGAGCTTGTAAAATGCCACTTTTGAGGCATTGCTCCGGGTAAAAAACATGCTTTCGCCGAAGAAGGCGCTGCCGAGGGAAACCCCGTAGAGTCCTCCGACCAGCTCCCCTTCAAAGTAACTTTCCACTGAGTGGGCGAAACCAAGTCTGTAAAGTTCCGTGTACCCCCCGATGAATTCACTGCTGATCCAGGTACCATCCTGCTCCGGTCTGCATGCGATAGAACAGGCGCGTATAACACGTTCAAAATCAGTATCAAACCTGACCTCGAACAGCTCTTTTTTTACGATCCGTCGAAGAGAATCGGGTACCTTGTACTCATCAGGGAACAACAGCAGCCTGGGGTCGGGTGAATACCAGTAAAATTCATCATATTCCAAGAACCATGGGAAGATACCCTGTGCATAGGCCTGCACCAGTCTGGGAGCCGACAGGTCGCCCCCGATGGCAATCAGCCCATCAGTTTCAGCCTCCCCGGCAGGCGGAAAAATCGGCTCATCAGGTAACAGGTAAACGGCCATCAGTTGGTCGGCATAATGGAATCAAGCGAACCGAGCAGTTTTTCGCAGGCCTGGTCAATTTCCTCCAGGGTGATGGTCAGTGGCGGCGCAATGCGGAATGTTGCCGGTTTGAACAGATACCAGTCGATGATCAGTCCGTTGTCAAGTGCTGCCTGCATGAAGGGGGCTCTATATTCAGGGTTGCGCAGGTCGATACCCAGTGCAAGTCCTCTACGCCGGATATCGGAAATGGCCCTGTGTGACATTAATTTTTCTTCGAACCTGGCTCCCTTTTCTTCAGCCATACCAATCAGCTGTTCCGAAAGCAGTAGGTCAAGCCCGGCCAGGGCTGCGGCACAGCTGACGGGGTGCCCGCCGAAGGTGGTGATATGGCCCAGTTCGGGGTTAAAAGCCAGGGTATCCATCATTTTCCTGCCGGCAATGAAGGCGCCAAGCGGCATGCCGGCACCCAGCGCCTTGGCCAGGACCAGGATATCCGGAACAAAATCGTAGTGCTCGAAACTGAACAGCTTGCCGGTGCGTCCCATCCCCATCTGGACATCATCGACGATGATCAGCGCCCCGTCGCGGGCACACCGCTTCTTAAGCTGGTGAATGAAATATTGTTCGGCGGCAATGACGCCAGCCTCGGCCTGAATCATCTCAATCACCACGCAGGCCGTGCGCTTTGAGATCTTTTCAAGCTGGCAGTAGTTGTTGAATTCAATCAGCCTGGTATCAGGAAGGAGGGGGCGAAACGCGTTTTTCAGGGGTTCATTCCCAAGGATGCTCAGGGCACCATGGGTACTGCCGTGATAGGAATCGGTGAAGGAGATGATCTCGGTACGGCCGGTAAAGCGCTTTGCCAGTTTCAGGGCGCCTTCCATGGCTTCACTGCCCGAATTGACAAGGTAGACTGAATCAAGCTTTTCGGGGAGAAGACCGGCAAGACGCTCGGCGAGGCGCACCTGGGGAGCCTGGATGAATTCACCATAAACATTGAGATGGAGATAATGGTCAAGCTGATCCCTGATCGCATCCAGCACCCTGGGATGCCGGTGCCCGACATTGCTGACCGAAATACCTGCCACCAGGTCGGTAAACTGATTTCCGAACCTGTCGTAAAGATAAATTCCCTCTGCCTTGACAATATCGAGGGCAACAGGGGAAAAGGAGGGCAATCCAAGGTACCTGTAAAAAAGTTCGCGTTCGGTCATGATTCAAAATATTGTACGAAGATAAAGACAAAATCCGAAAATGGTTTAATCGATTATCACGGGATTAACTGCAGGGACATGCCATGGCATGTCCCCATGGCATGACCCAAAGCAAGCCTTGTTACCATGGCATGGCATGCCGTAAGCTGACCACAATGATTTCAATGGGTTTTATTGTGTGCATTGTGACTTCATTGTGTCTTTGTGGTTTAATCTTGTTGAATGAAATGGTCAAACAGGATCAATTATTTGTATTTTTGTCCGTATCCGGATCACACGGGTGCATATCCAATACCTTATACACATCATGAAAGACAAAGTTATTATCATAACAGGCGCCTCTTCCGGAATCGGGAAGGCCCTGGCCTATGAATGTGCCCGCCGTGGCGCAAAACTGGTACTGGCATCACGCACAGCCGTGACAGATCCTGAAATACTGAAGATTTCTGATGCCGTAATCGCCGTCCCAACTGACGTGACACGCGAAGCCGACTGTAAAAACCTGGTTGACAGGGCGGTGGAAAAATTCGGCAGGATCGATATCCTCATCAATAATGCAGGAATCTCCATGCGGGCGCTTTTTACCGAGGTTGACCTGGCGGTGCTCCGCCAGTTGATGGATACCAACTTCTGGGGAACGGTCTATTGCACCAAATACGCATTGCCTTATTTGCTCGAATCCAAAGGATCGCTGGTAGGGGTGTCATCTGTTGCAGGTTACAAAGGACTTCCCGGCCGAACGGGTTATTCAGCCTCTAAATTTGCCATGCAGGGGTTTCTCGAAGTCGTCAGGATTGAAAATATGAAAAAGGGACTTCATGTCCTGATTGCCTGTCCGGGGTTTACTGCCTCCAACATCCGGAATGTTGCCCTTTCAAGGGATGGCACAGCCCAGGGCGAAACCCCGCTGGATGAGAGTAAGCTCATGCCTGCAGCGGTGGTTGCTGCACATATCCTCAATGCCATTGAAAAGAAAAAGGAGCTGTTGATCCTGACAACGATGGGAAAAATGACCGTGATGCTGAACAAGTTCTTCCCGAAGTTCATGGATAAAATGGTCTATAACCATATGGCCAAAGAGCCCAATTCACCCTTTCAATAACAGGAAATTTTCTGGTTCTTCTTTCCGGATCACCTGTTTCTCGGATGATACTGGATGATCGTACTCCTAAGGTAATCCCGGTCGAGATGGGTATAGATCTCGGTGGTGGTGATCGATTCGTGCCCGAGCATCTCCTGAACCGCCCGCAGATCGGCGCCTCCCTCAACCAGGTGGGTGGCAAAAGAGTGGCGGAAGGTATGGGGCGAGATCCTTTTTTTTATCCCGGCAAGCAGGGCAAGTCTTTTTACGATCGTGAACACCATGACACGCGTAAGGCCTGATCCCCTGCGGCTGAGGAACAGGATGTCCTCCTGGCCTTTCTTCATGTTGCTCAATGTCCTTATTTCAGAGAGGTAATAGCTGATCTCCGCCCTGGCAACACTGCCCACCGGGACAAGGCGTTCCTTATCGCCCTTGCCGGTTACCCTGATAAATCCCGCTTCAAAAAACAGGTTGGAGATCCGCAGTCCAACCAGTTCCGACACCCGCAAACCGCAGCCGTACAGCGTTTCCAGCATGGCCTTGTTACGCTTTCCCTCCGGCGTGCTGAGGTCGATCTTCCCGATCAGCAGGTCGATCTCCGCAACATTGAGCGTGACCGGCAATTTCATCCCGATTTTAGGCAAATCGATCAGTTCGGTAGGGTCCTTCGATACCAGGTTTTCCAGCAACAGGTAATGGTAAAAAGCCCTCAGCCCGGAGATCACGCGTGCCTGTGTACGGGCGGTCATGCCCAGCCCTGTGATCCATTTTAAAAATTCCTGGAGATGATGCAGTTCAAGCTTTTCCGGTCCGAATGAATAACCCTGTACTTCCATGAACTGCGTGATTTTCGCAACATCGTGAAGATAAGCCTCAACCGAATTGTGGGACAATGATTTTTCCAGCTGAAGATAGGCATTAAAACCCCCTATGTAAGATTTCCAGAGACTCATGATTTTTGGCTATATTTGCCTGTGACGGTAAAAGTATGAAAATGATCCTAAGGAAGGCATCTAAACTGTTGTTTTTCATATAAGGAATAAAAGGTTGAAATTATTTTTGTTTTTCCCGGGAAAAGGTTTAATTTTGCAGTCCCGAAAAATAAAGAAGTCGTAAGATGGCAAAAAAGAGCAAAGACCAACGGATTCAGGTAATTCTGGAATGTACTGAACAGAGGGCCAGTGGTGTTCCCGGTATTTCAAGATACATTACCACCAAGAACAAAAAGAATACTCCTGAAAGAATTGAACTGAAGAAGTACAATTCCTATTTAAAGAAAAAAACAGTTCACAAAGAAATTAAATAACTCGAGATATGGCAAAGAAAGTAGTTGCTTCGTTTAAAGCTACCTCCGGGAAAGATTTTACTAAGGTGATCCGTATGGTTAAATCCCCGAAAACAGGTGCATTCGTGTTCAAAGAAACCATCGTTGCAAATGAAATGCTGAAAGACTTCATGGCAACCAAGGAAAACTAATATCAATTTGTTTTCACTGAAAAGCTTTTTTCCCCGGAAGAAAGCTTTTTTTATATATAAAAAGTAGTTTTATGGGGCTTTTTAACATTTTCTCACGCGAGAAAAAAGAACGTCTGGACCAGGGACTACAAAAGACTAAATCCAGTATCTTCACCAGGATTTCAAAGGCTATCGTCGGAAAATCCACGGTAGATGAGGAGGTGCTGGATAACCTGGAGGAGATCCTTGTATCTTCGGATGTCGGCGTAGAAACCACCCTGCGGATCATAGACCGTATACAGTCCCGTGTTTCTAAAGACAAATACCTGGGTACCGGTGAGTTGAATGCTTTACTGAAGGATGAAATTGCAGCGCTGCTGCAGGAAAATCATAACCGCGATCTTACCGATTTCACCCTTCCTGAAGGGAAAAAACCCTATGTAATCATGGTGGTTGGCGTGAATGGTGTCGGGAAAACAACCACCATCGGGAAACTTGCCTACCAGTTTAAAAAAACGGGCAAATCTGTGTTGCTGGGAGCCGCCGACACCTTCAGGGCTGCTGCCGTTGAGCAGATCACCATCTGGGCCGACAGGGTAGGGGTGCCGATCGTTACCCAGGGAATGGGCGCCGATCCCGCATCTGTGGCATTTGATACCGTGAAATCCGCCATTGCCAGGGATGTTGATGTTGTCATTATCGATACAGCCGGCCGGTTGCATAACAAGATCAACCTTATGAACGAACTTTCGAAGATCAGGAAGGTCATTCAGAAGATAATCCCCGACGCGCCGCACGAAGTATTGCTTATCCTGGATGCCTCCACCGGCCAGAACGCCTTTGAACAGGCCAAGCAGTTTACTGCCGCCACAGAGGTCAATGCACTTGCCTTAACAAAACTCGACGGCACAGCCAAAGGTGGTGTCGTAATCGGCATCTCCGACCAGTTTAAAATTCCGGTTAAATATATCGGCGTTGGCGAAGGAATTGAAGACCTTCAGGTTTTCAACAGGGTCGAATTCGTCGATAGCCTCTTCAACTAATACATAATCTTTGAAAACGAAATCTGGGCCTCATAAAATCGGACTGGTCTCACTGGGCTGTGCCAAAAATCTTGTCGATTCGGAAATCCTGATGAAACAGCTGGAAGCAAACAGGTTTGAACTGGTGTTTGACCCTGTCGATCATACCGGGATCGATACCGCCATCATCAATACCTGCGGGTTTATCAGCGATGCAAAACAGGAATCCATTGATACCATTCTTCAATATGTCTCGGCCAAAAAGGCGAACCTCATCGAAAATGTATATGTGATGGGGTGCCTTTCTGAACGATACCAGGATAAACTGCGCGAGGAGATCCCCGAAGTGGATGCCTTTTTTGGCGTCAATGATCTTAAGAAAATTATCAGCCATATCGGGGGGAGTTATAAAAACAACCTGGTTGGCGACCGGAAAATAACCACTCCGTCGCATTATGCCTACGTGAAAATTTCCGAAGGCTGCGACAGGAAATGCTCCTTCTGCGCCATCCCGATAATCCGTGGCAAACACGTCAGCAGGCCTATCGAGGATATTGTCGGGGAAGTGTCGCGTCTTGTTACAGGAGGCATGAAGGAGGTAATCCTTATTGCACAGGATACTACCTATTACGGTCTCGACCTTTACAAAAAACGGTTACTGCCCGAATTACTCGATTCCCTTGCCAACATTGCCGGTTTGGAATGGATACGTTTGCATTATACCTATCCCGATGGCTTCCCGCCGGAGTTAATGGAGACCATCAGCACGATTCCGAATATCTGCAAGTATATCGACATCCCGCTGCAACATATCAGCAACCGGATTCTAAAATCGATGCACCGTGGCCTGGATGGCGAAAAAACAAGGCAATTGGTTGAGTCGATCAGGAAAAACATACCGGGAGTAGCCATCAGGACAACTTTCATTGTCGGATATCCGGGTGAAACCAAAGCGGAATTTGAGGAACTATGCCGGTTTGTGGAAGAGTTCAGGTTTGACAGGCTTGGTGTGTTTGCCTATTCCCACGAAGAGGATACGGCCGCCTTCAGCCACCGCGATAACGTTTCAGAAAAAGTTAAACAACAAAGGGTCGAAGAACTGATGGCCATCCAGGAGGGGATTTCCCTGTCGCTAAATAATGAGAAAGTTGGAAAAATCTTCAGAGTCATCATTGACCGTGAGGAGGGGGATTATTATATTGCCCGAACTGAATACGATTCGCCTGAGGTCGATAATGAAGTACTGATTCTGAAGGGCGACATGGCCATTACCCCGGGAACCTTTTGTACCGTTACCATCACCAGGGCTGAAAGTTTTGATATATTTGCAGAATTACAATAAATTTGTACAAAAAAACTCATAAACCATGAAAACTATCTTCATTTGCCTAACAGCGTTATTCTTTGCATTTTCTTCCCAATCCTTCACACAGACCACATCCACAGATGCCAAGGTTCCCGACTCGATAAACCGTACCGATTCTTTCGGTAACAAAGTTGGTTACTGGATTGAAAAACAGGGTGAAGTTTCCTACAAAGGGGAATATGTGGCAAATAAAAAGGTGAACAGCTGGGTTGGCTATTACCCCAGCCTGTTTGTCTACAAAGTTGACGTTTACGTCAATGGAGTAAAAGATGGCGTATCCATCCAGTTCGACCGCCATGGAAAAGCCACCCTTATTGAAAATTATAAAAACGGGGTTCTCAATGGTCAATCTATCAACTATGGATCCTACAATGAAACCCCCATGGCTGTGACTGAATTTTCCAATGGGAAAAGAAATGGCCAATACCGCCTTTATTACGATAATGCAAAAATCCAGGAAGAATCGACCTTCAAAAATGACCTGAAAGACGGCTTGTCGCGATGGAACAGCAAAAGCGGGAAAAAACTTGCTGAATACAATTACAAAATGGGCAATTTCGATGGAATCCAGAAGACTTTCTATGAAAATGACACCCTGCAGTCGGAAACCAAATATGTAGATAATAAACTGGCTGGTGAATCAAAGGAGTATTACCGCAATGGCAAGGTAAAGGAATCCGGCAATTATGTCAACGGGCTCAAGGATGGCCCGTGGACTGAATACGATGAATTAGGTAAAGTTGTAAAGGTTACCAAATACAAAGAAGGCGTCGACGTCAAGAAAAAATAGGGGTTCCAACCGCGTCTGCCCGAATGAAGAAGCTCCGCAATCCATTTACATCGCTTCAGGGTTATAACTGTTTCGGTTGCTCGCCCGACAATCCGCTGGGTTTACATCTCATTTTCACAGAAGAGGAGGACGAAATTGTAAGTCGCTGGCAACTCGATAAAAATTTCCAGGGCTATTTTAATATCCTGCATGGCGGGATACAGGCCACGCTGATGGATGAGATTGCCAGCTGGACGGTTTATGTCAAGGTGAAAACTGCCGGTTTTACCTCAAAGGCCGATATCCGCTACCTGAAAACGGTCGGTATGGACCAGGGCCCCATTACCCTTCGTGCCAGGGTGAAGCAGATGCGCCGGAACCTGGCCGACATCGAAGTTTTCCTCTTCGACAAAAACGAAACCCTGTGTGCAAGGGCGCTGCTAACCTTTTTCACCTATCCGCTGGACGAATCTAAACGCTCCATGTACTATCCCGGCCACAGCCGGTTTTACGAAGAGACTGACTGAACGTAGTGTGAAATATGATATCTGAAATTCCCAAGGAAATTCCTCCTGATCCGAAGAACCCTGTTAAAGAGCGTGCAGCATTTCCTCGAACAGTTTCGCCCATACGATGCCTTTTGAATTCTTCCCGAACCTTACAATCACAGTCTTTTTGGAGGGAGAAACGTAAATGTATTGTCCGAGGATCCCCTTGGCAAAAAAATCTCCGTTGCGGGTAACACGCCAGTGATAGGCATACGGGTATCCCTGCGAATCGCGGGAATCATTCGAAATGGTAAGGGATTCCCGAACCCAGGCGGTTGGAACGACCGTATCGCTGCCTGCAAGCCCGCCGTGAAGATAGAGCTGACCAAACCTGGCAAAATCGATAGCCCTTGCATTGATGCAGCAAAATGCCTTTGCTTCGTTATCCCGCTTGCTGTCAACACTCCACGATGCCCCGTATTCGCATCCCATGGGGCCCCATATCTTCAATCCGAAGTAATCGGGAAGCCTGATCCCGGTCGCCCGCTCAAGGGCCATAGCCAGCAATTGGGTATTGGCGCTCTGGTAATTGTATGCAACCCCGGGTTGGGTTTGCGTACGTAAATTTAAAGTATAACGCCGGAGATTAAGTCCGTAATAAAATTTCCCCATTTCTCCAAAGGGATTTGAATATCCTTCATTAAACCTGATACCCGAACGCATCTCCAGGAGATCCTTCAGGGTAACCTTCCTGAAACCCGTGTCAGCCAATTCAGGAATAAAATCGCTTACAGGCTGGTTGACCGACTTGATTTTACCCTCTTTGACGGCAATCCCGATCAGGGCTGAAACAAATGACTTTGCCAGTGAGAAGGAGGGGAGCACCGATTCCCGGGAATATCCGTTAAAATATCGCTCATAGAGAAGCGAATCATTCCGGATCACCAGGAATGCTACCGTCTTGTTCTCCTCCAGGAAGGTCTCAAGTGAAACAGGTTTGTTTATCTTATAAAAAGATTCAGGTAAGACAATCTTAATATCTGAAGATGAATGAATAAACGGTTTCGAAATGGATGATCTTGAAACCGGAACAGCTGGAAATTTTTCGTTATCGTGGATATCGGCATAGTTCCACCATACGTATCGGGCAACATGACAGGAAGCGGTAAGAAACAGGATGGAAATCAGGAAAAGGAACGTAAGGATCGAAACTGAGCGGTTACCTTCTTCCATTGCGGATGACATAAGCTTTTCTGACAGGACGGGTCTTGAAACTGAATTTGGTGTTGTAGGAGCTTTTGTTTTTCTTCATTTTCAGAACCTTGTCCGGACGGTTTGCCTCACAGAGGGCTTTCCTCGATTTACAGGAAACCAGGGTGGAAAACATCAGAAAAATGACCAGACACAGGCCAGGGGAAATCATTCGCTTTCGATTCATCAGAACTAAAATAGTGCCAGAAACCATTGGAGCAAATTTAAGAAATAAATAATTACAGTCTGTTTTTTTTCTACTTTTGTATTATACCGGGCGGTTGAAATTGCTTCTTCAGGCAAATTCCTGCAGCAGCAATACCGGGATGTTGAAAACCCAGATTTATTTTGATATGAATTCAATCCGGACCATATTTATACTTGTTGTCTTCTTTTCTTCCACTCTTGCCTTTTCCCAGTACCCGCCTCCTGCAGGCGTTCCGGGAACCACGGCCATGTACAAGGACAGTTCCGCCTTTATCGGCTGGGCCACCTATTGTACGATTGAGCGTGGATTTATCAATATTTCAGATACTACCGTGACCTATAACGGGGCAAACAGGACAACCTACGGCAGTTACCTCTATGCCACAGGTCCGGCCGACGAACTTGTCGTTAGCCTGGGTGACCGCGGCAGCGCGCTGCTGACCTTTGATTCGCCGATCGTGAATGGTCCCGGGCCCGATTTTGCAGTCTTTGAAAATGCCTTTGGCGATAATTTTCTGGAGCTGGGTTTTGTTGAAGTGAGGTCCGACGGACAGCGGTTCGTCAGGTTTCCCGCTGTTTCACTGACCCAGGATACAGTACAGGTCACTACCTTTGGCACGCTTGATGCCACCAAAATCAACAACCTGGCCGGAAAATACCGGCTCACCTATGGTACGCCGTTCGATCTGCAGGATATCAAGGATAGTACAGGAATTAATCTTAACCACATCACCTTTGTCAGGGTTGTTGATGTCGTCGGGTGCATTACGGTACCCTATGCATCCTTTGACTCTCAGGGCCATAAGGTCAACGATCCCTGGCCGACACCTTTCGACACCGGAGGTTTCGACCTTGATGCCGTCGGCGTGATCCATAATTTAGCCCAGGGATTACCGGAGCAGGGCCAGTTGTCGGCCATCAGTCTCTTCCCGAATCCTGTAACTGAATACCTTTCCATCGTTTCGCCTGTCATAGAGCGGCTGGAGGTGAAAATAACCGACCCTGCCGGCCGGATTGTTCTGACAGAATCTTTATCCGGATCAGCCCGGCTCAATCTGGCATCGCTCTATCCAGGGTTATATGTAATCAGCTTTACCCTGAAAAACGGGCTCTCGGTTTCAAAGAAACTTATTAAAAATTAGTCCCCTGAGATTATCCCGGATATTGACCGCCATCTGCAAAAACATCAGCTTCCTGTTTCTTGTCCTGTTAATCACGGACCTGTCTGTATCTGCACAGAAACTGAAAGATACACTGCAGCTGAATGAATTTGAGATAAAGTCGCATTATAGCACAGACCCTGGCGGCTTTAAAAAAATCAAGATCGATTCCGGGATCCTGATCAGCCACCTGAATGGCAATTTGTCAAACCTGCTTTCGCAATATTCGACCATCTTTGTTAAATCGTATGGTAACGGCAGCCTGGCAACACCCTCGTTCCGTGGCACCACGGCCCAGCATACCCAGGTAGAGTGGAACGGCATCAACCTTAATTCGCCCATGCTCGGGCAGGTTGATCTTTCGCAAATCCCTGTATCCCAGTTTGACGGGCTTGAAATCCTATACGGAGCAGCCGGCATTTCACGAACCTCGGGCGCATTTGGCGGGGTAATCAACCTGGTTACCAACCCCGACTGGAATAACAGGGTTAACATCCTTGCCATGCAGTCAGCCGGGAGTTTCAGTACTTTTACCACCAATGTCAACGTTGCGGTGGGGAGCTCCTCCTTTCAGTCGCACACCAAATTCAATTATGCGGCATCTGCAAATGATTTTCCCTATAACAACGATTTCCTGCAGGAAAGGATAAGGCAGCAGGATGCTTCCATGGCTCTCTTCGGAGTTTCAGAAGAGCTTTTCTGGAAACTCAGGGATAAACACCTGTTCTCCTTGCGGTTCCGGTATAACCAAAACAACCAGGATCTTCCGCCGACCGATGCAACGGCAGGCAGTTATCACAATGAAAAACTGAATTCCAACAATCTTTTCGCCGTTTTCGATTATAAGTTCGTTGAAAGGAAATACAACCTGATGGTAAGGTCTGCCCTTACGAATCAAAAAATGCATTATCTGCTCGACAGTACCGTTGATGCAACACATCAGTATTACCAGTGGATCAACAATATCAGGTTTTCATATAGTGGTATAAAGAACCTGATTTTCAGGCAGGGAGTGGATTTTACCTATGACCAGGTTGTTTCCGATGATTACGATGGCATGAAAACCCGGAGTACAACAAGTTTCTGTTCCGATCTCAGCTATGGAATCGGCCGTAAAATCAGGACTTCGCTGGTTGTACGCGAAGAACTCATCGATGGAAAATTTCTTCCTGTGGTTCCCGCCCTGGGCGCGGAATATATCCCATGGACGAAGGCCGGCGTGGCCTTCACGGTAAACGTTGCCCGCAATTACCGCTATCCGACGCTCAACGACCTGTACTGGACCCTGTCGGGAAATCCGGGACTTAAGCCTGAAACCAGCTATTCCGCTGAGATCGGGTTAAATATGAATCTCCAATCCGCCAACCGGAAATTTTCAGGTGCGTTTAATGTAACAGGATATTATTCCTGGATATACAATATGATTACATGGTCGCCGGTGACCGGAAACAGTTCCCTGTGGAAACCCGAAAACATTGATGAAATAAGAGCCAGGGGTGTGGAAACCTGCCTTCATGTTAAATGGGAAGTCATGAAATTTTTGTTTGACCTGAATACAAACTACAACTTTTGCCATTCCACCTACCAGAAAGCAAGTTCTGCCTATGACGGGAAAATCGGTAAGCAACTTATTTACATTCCGGTCCATACGTTCAATAGTACCCTCTCTGCGGAACGATGGAAGTTTTACCTGAAATATAATTTTTGTTATGTAAGTGACAGATTCTCAGCCAAAGACAATTTGACGATCATGCCGGGATATCCCTTGTCAAATATTATTTTCGGTAAGAACATCGAAATTAAACATTTTATTTTATCTTTACAATTTGATATAAATAACCTGTTCAACCTCGACTACCAGTCAGTGAAAAGCCGGCCAATGCCCGGGATCAATTATGCCTTTTCACTGAGGCTGTCATTTCCGGGGGCAAACAGGCTTTAGATTGTTTAACAAAACACCTGTTGTGAAAGAAACAAATTCATCGTTATATAATATCCTCAAACTATTTTCCTTTCTTGCGATCGTCTTTTTGGTCACATCCTGTTCAAAATCGCCCATCCGCGAAAAAACAGTTGTTTCGCCTGGT